>DVGE01000256.1 GCA_018712885.1 Candidatus Pullichristensenella stercoripullorum
GAGCCCTACGCGCTGTTTTTCGAGCCGGCCTCCATGCTCGACCGCATCGCCAACCAGTACGCCCTCTTTTCCGTGGTCAGCGACCCGACCGTGCTGCTCTCCGACATCCTCGAAGCGCAGGACATCGACTATTACAAGATCGTCATCCCCCGCGAAGTGAAGCTGGAGATACGCGACAAGCTGGATTACATCAACATCTCCGAGCGCATGCTCTATCCCGGGCTGGACGGCATCTGCCGCTGGATCGCCCGCCAGTATTCGGCATTGGGGCCGAAGTACAACCGCCGTCCCGACGCTTCGCCGCCTAACGCATAGTTTACCAAAAAACCAACAAAGCCGGTGTACTTTTTCCCGCGCCGGCGTTACAATAACGACTGGACGCCCTTTGTGTGGGTAATCGCGCAAGACGCGCGTTACTGGACAATATCGGCAAGATACAGGAGGGACAACCATGAAAATCCGTTCCATGTTGGCGGCCCTGCTGGCGATCATCATGATGATCTGCGGCGTGGCCATGGCCGAGACCGCCGAGCCGGTCGAAGTCGTGATCTGGCATACCTTTACCGACGCGCAGCAGACCGCGCTGGAAGGCTTTGCCGCGGCTTTCAACGAGACGCAGGATCAGTATGAAGTCATCGTGCAGTCCCAGGCTTACTCGGGCTTTGAAGACACTGTGTACAACGCCGTGGCCAATGGCGTCGGCCCGAGCATCATCTTCAACTACGCCTCCACCGCCGCGGACTATATCGAGGACGGTCTGGTCGTCGATATGAGCCAGTACATCAACGAGGATCCCGAGATGCAGGAGATCTACAACTCCCTGCCCGAGGCCATCAAGGCCGAGACCGTCGGCTTTGTCGATGGCGGCATGTACGCCCTGCCCGCCGTCACCACCGGCCCGATCTTCTTCTACAACAAGACCATCTACGACGAGATGGGCTTCACCCCGCCGACGACCTGGGAAGAACTGGCCGAGCAGTCCAAGGCCATCTACGAGAAGTACGGCATCCCCGGCTTCGCCGCGGATTCGCTGACCGACCTTATGCACATGCTCATCATGCAGTCCGGCAACGAGTACATCGACATGGAGAACAAGTGCGTTCTGTTTGACACCGACTCCACCCGCGAGTGGCTGCAGTGGTTCGCCGACAACGTGCAGGCGGGTTACTTCGGCCTGCGTCCCACCGGCGATTACTGGTCTGACGACTTCAACGCCAAGCTGGTGGCCTCCTACTCCGGCTCCTGCGCGGGCGTGCCCTACATCATCCCCGACGGCTTTGAGTACGCGGTCGCCCCGCTGCCCAACACCATCACCGTTTCCTGGTATCCGAGCTGGAACCGCGGCCCCATCGTCTTCAACAAGGACGAGGCGACCAACCGCGGCGCTTATGAGTTCGTGAAGTTCTTCCTCCAGCCCGACAACAACGCCCAGTGGGCCATCGCCATGAACGCCATCTCGCCCTACGGCACCACGCAGGAAAACAGCGAGATCTACAAGGAGTTCGCCGCTGACCTCGATCCGTCGCTGGCCGCCGTACAGGCCAACCTCGACGTGGCCGGCGCGCTGCCCACCATCTCCGGCTCCTACGCCGTGCGCGAGGCGCTGGAAGAGGCCGCGACCATGGCCGCCGGCGGCATGAGCGTTGAAGACGCCCTGGCCGCCTGTGTTGCGACGTCCAACGCCGCCATGCAGGGCTAAACCCCATTTGACCAAGAGGATCGGCGGGTTTCCCGCCGGTCCTCTCACATGTATAAAGAAGCCCCGGAGGGACCATGAAAAATAAGCTCTTCGTCTTTATGATCGACGCCCTGTGCGAGTTCGACGTTTCCTATATGCGCACACTGCCCAATTTTGGCTCCATTTTGGAGCGCGGCGCTCTGGTGGAGGAGATGCTGCCGGTCTACCCCTCGTTCACCTACCCCTGCCACGTCTCCATCATGACCGGCTGCTATCCCGACCGCCACGGCATCCCCCACAACGAGATGGTCAAGGCGGGCGTGCATCCCGTGCCGTGGTACACAAAGCGCGAGATGGTGAAAAAGAAGTTCTTCGCCGAGTACGCCAAAGAGGCGGGCTACACCACCTGCCTGATCAACTGGCCGGTGAGCGCCGGCGCGGACGTGGACCTCAATCTTCCCATGATCGTGCCCATGGGCTATCGCGGCGACGATCCCCGGCAGTACTACGAGGGCGTATCCACCCCCGAACTGCTCGACCGCTATTTCTGGAAGTACGGACACCTGCTGCGCGGGCTCAACAAGCCCATCAACGGCAGTCTCGATATGTTTACCAACGCCGTCGCCCCGGACATCATCCGCGACTACCATCAGCCGGACGTGATGTTCGTGAAGATGTGCGACCTCGACAGCATCCGCCACAGCCTCGGCGTGGACACGGATTTCGCCCGCGAGCAATTAAAAAAGCACGACTGCGAACTGGGCGTGCTCATGGAGTCCATCCGCCGCTACGGCGACTTTGAACACACCAATTTCGTCGTCATGGGCGACCACGGCCAGACGGACGTCAAGCGCGTGCTCAACTTCAACCGCGTTTTGCAGGAAGCCGGCCTGCAAACGCTCAACGCCGACGGAACCCTCGGCGCGTGGGATGCCTATTGCCATTCCACCGGCATTTCCGGCTGGATCGAGGCCCGCGACCCGAACGACAAGGCCCTGCTTGACCGCATTCTCCGCGCGCTGCTCGACGCCCGTGAAAGCGGCAAGTACGACTTAAAGCACGTCTTTACCAAAGAAGAAGCCCGCGCGCAGTACCACCTCGACGGCCCCTTCTCCTTCATCGTCGAGTGCGATCCGCCGGTGGCCTTCAACTTTGCCCCCGCCGATCCGTTGTTCATGGACGCCCATCCCGGCGACTACAAGACGGCCATGGCCTCCCACGGCGGCCTTCCCACCCTCGACCACCGCACGACCTTCTTCTGCGCCGGCCCCGCCGTCAAACCCGGGGCGGCCATCCACCGCGCCTGCATCGTCGACGAAGCGCCCACCATGGCGCGCATGCTCGGTTTCGACATGCCCGATGTGGACGGCAGGGCGCTGACGGAACTCCTCGTCTGAACACCTACAAACGTTGAAAAGGGGCGACGCGCATGCGAGTAAGGCTCGAACACCTGACCAAGAGATTCAGCGACGTCACGGCGGTATCGGATTTCTCCGCCTCGCTGGAGCACGGGGAACTGATCTCCCTGCTCGGCCCGTCGGGCTGCGGCAAGTCCACCATCCTCAATATGCTGGCGGGCATTTTGCCGGTCACGAGCGGCAAGATCTACTTTGACGACGACGACGTGACCAACATGCCCCCGGAAAAGCGCGGCATCGGCCTGGTGTTCCAGAATTACGCGCTCTACCCGCACATGACGGTGCTGCAAAACATCTGCTTCCCGCTGGAAGTGCAGAAGGTGCCCAAGGCCGAGCGCCTCGAGCGCGCCATGGATATCGCCAAGCTCGTCCACGTGGATACGATGATGAAGCGCCATCCCGCCGAGCTCTCCGGCGGCCAGCAGCAGCGCGTGGCTATCGCCCGGGCGCTGGTGAAGAACCCCCGCCTGCTTCTGCTCGACGAGCCCCTTTCCAACCTCGACGCGCGCCTGCGTCTGGAAATGCGCGAGGAAATTCGCCGCATTCAGCAGCGCACAGGCGTGACCACCATCTTCGTCACCCACGATCAGGAGGAGGCCATGTCCATCTCCGACCGCATCGTGCTGATGAAGCTGGGCGTTTTGCAGCAGAACGACCTGCCGCAGAACCTCTACGACCAGCCGGCGAACCAGTTCGTGGCCGACTTCCTCGGCAACCCGCCGATCAACAACCTGCGCGGCGTGGTCAAGGGCGGCCGCTTTGAATTGGAGGACGGCTCCGCTTCCTGCGATTGCTCCCTCTGCGCAGGCGCGGGCGAAGGCCGCCGCGTGACGCTGGCTTTGCGCGCCGAAAGCGCCGTGGTCGGCCCCGAAGGGCCGCTTGGCTGCGAAGTGACCTCCATCTACCAGATGGGCAAGGAGGAAATGGCATACCTGCGCTTTGGCACGAGCGAGTTCCGCGCCTACATAAGCGTCGAGGACGGCTTAAAGCGCGGCCAGCAGGTGCGCGTCGCCCTGCGAAAACGCGGCGTGTTCCTCTTTGATACGGAAACGGGGGAGAGGATCGCATGAAAAAGCCCGCCCGCGTCGAGCGCGACCTCACCAGTCACGCCCGCTTTTCCCGCATAGAGCCGTACATGTACCTGCTGCCGTTCCTGATCGGCATACTCGCCTTTACGCTCTATCCGGTCATCAACGTCATCTTCATGTCTTTCAAGGAGGACTATTCCTACCTCACGCGCGAGTTCGCCCGGTGGGGCGTGGGCAACTACGAAAAGGTGTTCGCCGACCCCAAGTTTGAGCAGGCCATCGCCAACACCCTCAAATACGTGGTGCTGGTGGTGCCCATCTCCACCTGCATCGCCGTGGTGGTGGCCTACCTGCTCAACCAGAAACTGCGCTTCTCGGCGCTGTTCCAGACGGCCTACTTTTTGCCCATGGTCACCTCCATCACCGCCGTCGGCCTTGCCTGGCGTCTGATGTACAACGAGCGCTTCGGCATCATCAACTACATGCTCTCCTGGTTCGGCGTCGATTCCATCGGCTGGTTGACCAAGGCGCAGTATTCCATGCCGGCGCTGGTGATCTTCGGCATCTGGAACATACTGCCCTTCACCATCATCCTGCTGCTCAGCGGATTGCAGAACATCGACGAGCAGTACTACACCGCCGCCAAGGTGGACGGCGCGCGCTCCTTGCGCATCTTCTTCCGCATCACCGTGCCGCTGCTCGCGCCGACCATCTTCCTGGTCTGCATCGTCAACACCATCTCCTCATTCAAGGTCTTTTCGGAATTGTACCCGCTCTTCAAGGGCGAGGCCGGGCCGTTTTACAACCTCTATACCGTGGTCTACTACATCCGCTACGCGATGATGGAGAGCCGCGAATACGGCGTGGCCGCGGCCGCGGCGCTGGTGCTGTTCCTCTTCATCCTCGTCTTTACCATGGTGCAGCTGCTCATCCAGAGAAAATGGCAGCACAGGAGGTGATCGCATGGCACGCAGAAGGATCGCACGGTTTTTCATGTATTTCTTCCTCTCGGTGGGCGCGATCATCATGATCTTCCCCTTCTTCTGGATGTTCGCCTCGGCCTTCAAGCTGCCCACGGAGATCAACAAGTTCCCGCCCCAGTGGCTGCCCTCGTCTCTGAGCCTGACCAACTTTGAGATCGCCTTCTCCAAAGCGCCGTTCGCGCGCTACTTCCTCAATTCGGTAATCGTCATGGTCTGCTCGGTGTCGATCACCACCTTTACCACCATATTGGGCGCGTTCGCCTTTTCGCGCCTCAAGTTCCCCGGGCGGGATACGCTGTTTTCGCTGCTGCTCTCCTTGATGATGATCCCCTTTGAGATGCTCATCATCACCAACTACTCCACCATCGTCTCCCTCGGGCTGTGGGACACCATCCCCGCGCTGATCCTGCCCTTCACCAGCTCGATCTTCTACATGTACATCCTCAAGAACTTCTTCGCCACCGTGCCGGACAGCCTCTACTATTCGGCGCGCATCGACGGCTCCAGCAACTGGCGCTTCCTCTGGCGCATACTCGTGCCCATGGCGCGGCCGTCGCTGGTGACGATCATCCTCCTCAACGCCCTGGCGAGCTGGAACTCGTTCATGTGGCCGATGTACGTCATCTCCTCCACGAACAACCGCACGCTGCCGTGGGGCCTGCAGGTGTTCACTACCGAGGCCGGCTCCAGCCCCGAGCTTCTCATGGCGGCCTCCACGGTCGTGGTGCTGCCGATGATCCTCCTCTTCCTCTTTGCCCGCAAGTCCATCGTGCGCGGCGTGGCGCGCGGCGGCCTGAAGGGCTGACCCCCCTCCCAAAACGACGGGCGGCGCATCTTCCGCGCCGCCCATCTTCCCCAAACGCCCTGATTATGGAAAGCCAGCCTCCGTCCACCAGACAAATGCGGGCCTGTGCAAAAACCATCGCACAGGCCCGCGCGTCTTGAGAGGGAGGCAATTGTTCTCAGTGTTGACGATAGGCGTCCATGAAGGCGCCCACCGTCTGCATGGCAAGTTTGCCAAGGCTCGTGGTGTCGGACATGGCGGCCACAAAGCTGTAACCGCGCTCATACAGGGCCTGCGCGGCGTGGAAGTCGCCGGCCACTGTGCCAAGGAATTTCTTTGAGGCAAGCACCTTCCGCTCGATCAGAGCGATCGCTTCGCGCACTTCGGGCGCGGAGGGGGTGCAGAAATGCCCCATCGAAGTGGCCAGATCCATCGGGCCGATGAAGATGCCGTCCAGTCCATCCACAGCGAGGAACTCGTCGATCTGGCTCACGGCCTGCGGTGTCTCGATGGCGACCATCACCACGATCTCATCGTTGGCATGGGCCAGATAGTTCTGCCCGTTCATGCCAAAGCCGCCGGCGCGGGGGGACGGGGCAATGCCGCGAATGCCCAATGGCGGATACTTGCAGGCTTTTACGGCGTTTCTCGCCTCTTCGGCGCTGTTGACGTAGGGGACCAACAGGCCCTGTACGCCGATGTCCAGCAACCGCTTGATGGTGACGAAATCGTTCCACGGAGCGCGGGCGAACGGCACCACCGGGTAGGCGTTCACGGCCTGCAACTGATGAAACAGCGTCATAAAATCGCCCGGGCCATGCTCCATGTCCACCATCAGCCAGTCGAATCCGGCCTTGGCCATCACTTCGGCGGTGACGCTGTTCGCCCCCTGCAGCCATGCGCCAATGGTCGGTTCCCGCTTCAACAGGCGCTCCTTGACGGGATTTGTGAATACTTCGTTGCGCTTGAGCATACTGTCTTTCTCCAACCCTTCTTACATCACAGCTTGGCGCGCCGCTCCCCGGCCAATGCGCGGGCTTTCTGCCACGCGTCGGTAAAGGAGTCTCGGAACAGCTCCACGGGGCCAAAGCCCTCGTACTCAGGCGGGGTGATGCCGTCAAGCATATAGCCGCGGCGGAAGTCGTTCATCTTCGTAAGCAGCTCGTCGAGTACGGCTTCGCTTACCGGAGCGCGGAAGCGATCGACTACCGGCGGGTCCGTCTCCAGCAACTTGTCCGCAGTCCCCTTCCAGTTGATGGTGATGCAGGCGTTCGCGCCCACCATTTCGGTGAAATGCTGCAAGCCGCGCGCGCCGCCGCCAATGAAACCCACCGCCGGGCAGGCGCACTTGGTCATGTGATAGACCTTCTTGGCGATGATGATGCCCGCCTGCCACAGCGCGTCGGGGGAAATGTCGATGTTCTCCCGCGCCGCCTGCCTGGTCAGGTATTCATCGTAGATGCCGGTGATGTGCGAAAAGTATACGGCCGGAGCGGTCTTGCTCGCAGAGGCGTATTCGCGGTACAGCTCGGCCACATCCATGGCCTGACGCACGGCGAACACCTCGGTGGCGTTGATGGGCGCGCCGTTGTCCAGCAGCGTGCGGATCGCCTTCAGTCCCGCCTCGATGACGGGCACCTTCACCATGATGTTATCGCCGCCCTCGCGGTTGAACAGGCCCTGCTCGACGATCTTTTCGTAGCTTTCCTCAAAGGGATTGCCCTGAATGCTGACGAAACCAGCCTGTCTGCCGGAAGCCTCGTAGAGGGGCAAGAATACCTTCGCCACTTCCGACACCAGCTCGCGCTGCGTGCGGATAAGCGCCTCGTCGTCGCTCACCGTCTGGGCGATGTGCCTGTCGAGTACAGCCAGCGCGTGTTCGCACTCGTCGGGATGGTTGAGCATTTTCCATACGTAAGAGGGGTTCTGCGTGCAGCCGACCGCGCCGGCCTCGATGGCCATGGCGGCTTCCTTGCGCGTTACATTGTTGATCCAGAAGCGGGTGGGCGTCTGCGCAGCCACCCTGTGGAAATATCCGGCTTTCATAGGCTTGTCTCCTTTGCCTTCATGCGGAAGGTCAATCGTCTTCTTCTTGCGTGGCGGTATCGCGCACTTTCTTCACGCTGGGGATCAGCAGGATGACCAGCAGGATGACCGTCACCGCCAGCAGCACGGCGCTGATCGGACGCTGCACAAAGACCAGCAGGCTGCCATCGGAAATGAACATGGCGCGGCGGAAGTTTTCTTCCAGCATCGGCCCCAACACATAGCCAAGGATCATCGGCGCGGCGGAAATACCGATCTTCTTGAAGAAATATCCCACAAGGCCCCAGATGATCATCAGCCAGATGTTGAAGGTGTTGTTGGCGCTGGCGAACGCGCCCACGCAGCAGAACATGATAATGGCGGGGAAGAGCATGCGGTAGGGCAGCTTCAGCAGGCTGGCCCACATGCGCACCATCGGCAGGTTGATGATGACGAGCATCAGGTTGCCGATCCACATGCTGGCGACCAGGCCCCAGTACATGTTGGGCTGGTTCTGGATGACCAGCGGGCCGGGCTGGATGCCGTGGATCATCATTGCGCCGATCATCAGCGCCATCAGCGAATTGGAGGGGATGCCCATCGTCAAAAGCGGGATAAAGGAGGTCTGCGCGCCGGCATTGTTGGCCGCCTCCGGTCCGGCGACGCCCTTGAGTTCGCCCTGACCAAAGCGCTCGGGATGCTTGGAGATCTTCTTTTCCAGCGCGTAGGAGGCAAAGGGCGGGAGCGCGGCGCCGCCGCCGGGCAGAACGCCCATGATCGAGCCAAGCGCCGTGCCGCGCAGGATGGAAGGCAGGCATTCCTTAAACTCCTTGCGCGTGGGCAAAAGGCCGGTGATCTTGCCCTTTGTCACGCTGCGGTCCTGCTTCTTTTCCAGGTTGTAGAGTACTTCGCCCACGCCGAACAGACCGACCACGACGGGTACGAAATCCATGCCTTCCGCAAGTTCCGGGAACCCGAAGGTCATGCGGGCCGCGCCGGAGTTGACGTCGATACCCACCAGCCCGAAGAGTACGCCCAGCAGCACCATGAGGATGGATTTGGCCGTGGAGCCGCCGCCGAGAATGATCGCGGCCACCAGCCCCATCAGCATCAGCGAAAAGTATTCCGGCGAGTTAAAGCGCAGCGCCAGCTGCGAAAGCGGCGTGCTGATGGCGGCCACCAGCAGCGTGGCGAACGTACCGGCGATGAACGAACCGATGGCGGCGATGCCCAGCGCCTTGCCGGCCTTGCCCTGCTTGGCCAGCTGATGGCCGTCCAAACAGGTGACCACTGCGGAAGTCTCGCCCGGCACATTGACCAGTATGGCGGACGTCGAGCCGCCGTACTGCGCGCCATAGAAGATGCCGGCCAGCATGATCAGAGCCGATGTCGGCTCCATGCCAAAGGTGAACGGCAGCAGCATGGCCACCGTGTTCAGGGGCGATATACCCGGCAGCACGCCCACCAAAGTTCCTACCAGTGCGCCAAAGAAGCAGTACAGCAGGTTGATGGGCGAAAAAGCCACCGAGAACCCCAGAGACAGATTCTGGAGAAAATCCATGCTTTTTCTTCCTCCCCGTTACAGGAATGTGGGCCAGATCGACATCGGCAGCTTCAGCCCGACCACAAAGGCCAGCGTGGTGAACACCGCCAGCGCGATGGGGTAGATGATCAGTTCCTTTTTCTTGACCTTTTCGCCCGCCAGCATCGAAAGCACCGCCAGCGCGATGGTCGCGACGACCACGCCAAAGGTCGGCAAAAGCAGGGCGAAAGCCGCAAATGAGGAGCAGACGAGCAGCAAGGAACGCAGCCGGACCGCCTCGATCCTGGCCTGCGGCTTGAAGGCGTTCTTTACGACGGTGATCACGCCAGCGACGCCCAGAATAGAGGCTAGTACGCGGGGCATGAAGCCCGGCCCCATGTCCATGGTGGTACCCATCTTCAGGTCTCTGGTCTCGATCAGAGCAACGGCGCCGACGATTATCAGGAAAAGACCGAAAGCGATGTCGGGCCAGCTTCCGCGCTTTCCCTTTCCAAGGTTTTCATTCATAGCGATCGCCCTGCTTTCCGTGTGGTATTGCTTACAGAGAAATGTTGTTGGCTTCGATGACTTCCGCCCAGCGGGTCACGTTCTCGTCGATCCAGCTGTCCAGCTCTTCGGGGGTGCCGGTGCTGACGACCGCGCCGAGGTTGAGGATGCTCTGCTGCACATCTTCCATCTGCACGATCTGCGCGATGGCCTCGTTCACCTGCGCGATGATGGCGTCCGGCGTGCCGGCGGTCGCGAGCAGGCCCTGCCAGGAGCCGCCCTCGGCCTCGGGCAACTCAAGCTCGGCGAAGGTGGGCATATCGGGCAGGTCGGGCAGGCGGGTGCTGCCGGTCACGGCCAGACCCTTGAGCTGATCCTGCACCACATAGGGCAGCGTGGCGGCAGCGCCGTTGAGGATCACGTCGCACTCGCCGGAGACCACGGCGCGGATGGCGTCGGAGCCGCCGTTGTAGGCCACGATCTTCCATTCCAGACCGAGTTCTTCGCTGAGTACCAGCTCGGTGAGGTGGTTGCCTGCGCCTACACCGGAGTGAGCGACCTTGACCTCACCGGGATGCTCCTTGGAATAGGCAGCCAGCTCTTCAAAGCTGTTCACCGGCAGGTTGGGGCTGACCGCGAGGATATAAGGCGTGAAGGCGATCATGGAGACCGCGCTCAGGTCGGTCTGCGGGTCGTAGGTCAGCTCATAAAGGCTGGGGGAGATCGCCAGCGTGCCTACGTCCATCAGAAGCAAAGTGGTGCCGTCCGGCTCCGCGTGGGCCACCACGTCCGCGCCGAGGTTGCCGCCCGCGCCGGGCTTGTTCTCCACGATCACGTCCTGCCCAAGGGCCTCGGTAAGGTGCGGGGAAAGGATGCGGGCAAGGATATCGGAGGTGCCGCCCGCGGCGAAGGGGACGACGATGGTCACGGTGGAATCGATGGTCTCTTCGGCCAGAGCCGCGCAGGGCGCGATGGCCATCACGAGGACCAACAAGGCAGAAATCAACTTTTTAATCTTCGACATGCGTATTTCCTCCTGTTTCTGAATGGTTCGGTTTATGCGCTTGCCCTCTGATCGCTTATCCGAGTACCGCCGCTGTGCGCCTTTCGAGGGCGCCGCTGTTACCCTCCCTCTGGCGGCAAATTGATTATCTCTGATTATCAGAAGGACATATACATCCCTATCTATGCGTTGAGCCGTTCCCTGTGAGAACATGCAACAGATTTTCCGAGGCGGATGGGCACGTTTCGCAAATATGATAATCTTTGATAATCAGATTTGCGAGCATAAAGGCCTGCCCCGGCAAAGGCCTTGTCTAAATGCTGTGTGCGTGGGCCTGGGCGCTCAATTCGCGAATGCGCCGCTGGCTGTGGTGGCGGGCCAGATCCGCGATCTGCCCCTTGCTGTCCTTATCGACGATGGCGTCGAACAGCGCGCGATGATCCTGAAGCACGAAGGGCCGCGACTGGGCTGCTTCAGGGTTGCTCAAACGGTTTTCCCGCAGCATCGCCTGCAATGTGCCCAACAGGATCGGGGCAAGGTTGTTGCGGCTGATGACGGCCGCTTTCATATGGAAGGCTTCGTCCAGTTCGATGAACCGGCGGGCGTCGTTGATGGCCGCTTCCTGCTCGTCGAGGATCTGCCGCAGTTCGATCACCTCTTCCGGCGTGCGGTACTTTGCCGCCAGCGGGAACAGTTCCGCGTCCAGCATGGTCTTGAGCTGATAAACATCCATCAGGATCGGGTTGGAATGATCCATGCCGAATTTGACCAGCAGCGAGAACAGGCTTTCTATGCGGTGGTTGTCGATCTGCGAAAGGAAGGAACCGGCGCGGGCGTGCGTTTGCACGATGCCGAGAGCGGCGCAGGTGATGAGCCCGGAACGCACTTCGCTGGGACTGCAATCCATGTGCGCCGCCAGCGTGCGGATCGAGGGCAGCTTATCGCCAGGCTTAAAACCGCTTTCGACGATATAGGAAATGATGCCAAACGCCCGTTCGGTGTTTTCCACGCGTTTCCCTCCTGTGCCGGTCCGGGACGAAAGACGTCCGTTATTTCTTTGACAAGTATGATAATCAGTGCTAATCATATTATATCAAGTTGCAGGTTTGCTGTCAATACTATTTTTAACGGTTTTGAGAAAAATGCGACAAACATGTTCAGACCTGACAGCGCGGACAGAACACGCTGCCCCGCCCGCCGATGACGCGGCGTTCCAGCGCCGTCCCGCATATGTCGCACGCCTTGCCCGCGTGAGCGTAGACGCGCAGCCATGGCGTATTGCGATACTCCAGTCCCGCGCTCTGCCGGTATTCTTCAAACGTCACCAGATTCTTTTCCGTGAAAAAGCGCATCACGCGCGGGATGGCCTCGGCCAATCGCTCCCATTCGCCCGCGTCCAGCGAACAGGCGGGCCGGTCGGGGCGGATGCGCACGTCGTGCAATATCTCGTCGGAATAGATGTTGCCGATGCCGGCCACCACGCTTTGGTCGAGCAGGCAGCTCTTTACCGCCCGCCGGCTCTTGCCGCAAACGCCGCGCAGATACCCCGCGTCCAGCGCCGGGTCGTCCGGCTCCGGGCCGAGGCCGCTCATGCCTGTATAGGTATCTTCCTCGCCGGGACGCAATAGCCACAGCCGCCCGAAGCGCCGCGCGTCCACAAAGCGCAGTTCGCGCCCATCGTCCAGCGAAAGCGCCGCCCGCGTGTGCGCCTCACTCGCCTCGCCCGCCTCGGCCAGCAGCAACCGCCCCGTCATGCGCAAATGGACGGCCAGCCTTCCGCCGTCGTCCAGCGCCGCAAGCAGAAACTTTCCCCGCCGCCCAAGTTTGGCAAACGCCCGCCCCCGCAGACCGTCGCAAAACGCCTCCGCCGCGGGCCGCGCCGCGCAGCGCGCATCGTTCAGGCGCACGTCCTCCACGCGCCGCCCGGCAAGTTCCCCCGCCAGCGCCACGCGCATCGATTCCACCTCGGGAAGCTCCGGCATCCGAACCGCCTCCTTTGTATATCCACTGTCAGTATAGCGCGTCCCGCGCTGTCACGCAAGTCCCTTGACACTTTTTACGCGCCGGCGCCGCGGTCGGACGCCTCGGGAAGGGCGACGGCGCGAACCTTCAGCGGCTGCAGCGCATCGTCGCGCAGCAGCGCCCGCTCCAGCGCGCGGGAATCGACGAGGCGCACGAGCGTGCCGCCGCGGTAGACGGCGAACAGCGCCTCCTCGCGCGGGGACAGCGCGCGCAGGGCCTCCAGCGCGTCCGCCTCCTCGTCCACGGCCAGCACGCGCATGCGCCGGGGACGTTCGGGCGCGCCGCGCTCCAGCCGCAGGCGTTCGGCGAGCGCCTCCGCCGTCCCCAACGCCGCGCTGCGCTTCTCTCGACTTCCCGAGGCGGCGAGGAAGACCGCCGGCAGGAGGATGGCGAGGTTCATCGTGCCCGTGTGCGCCCAGCCCAGAAGCGCGACGAGCGCCAGCGCCGCCGCCAGCGCGTAACCGCAGCCGGTCAGCGCCGCCAACATCCGCGCGCGCCCCCGCGACGTGCGCGCCAGAGCGAACAGCGCCCGCCCGCCATCCAGCGGCAGGGCGGGGAGCAGGTTGAACGCCGCCAGCATCAGGTGGAAGCGCATCAGCTCCAGCGCGAACAGCGGCGGCAGCACGGCCCACCACGCCAGCGCCGCCGTCGCCACCAGCCCCAGCAGGTTTGCCAGCGGCCCCGCCAGCGAGACGCCGAACAGCTGCCAGCGCCCGAGGCGATAGGGGTTTTCCAGCGTCAGCGCGCCGCCGAAGGGCATCAGATCCAGCGCCTCCACGCGCACGCGCAGCAGGCGCGCAGCCAGCAGATGCGCTCCCTCATGCGCAAAGAGCGCCGTCAGCATGGCGGCCAGCTCCACGCGCGCGCCCAGCGCGAAGGATAGCGCCAGCATCAACAGCGCCAGCGCGTGCACGCGCACATTCGTGTCGCCGGCGCGGAAGCGGATCACAGCCCCATCAGCGGCGCGGGGTCGATGATCTCCCCGTCGCGCCGCACCTCAAAGTAGACCCTGCCGGCCTCGCTGCGCGCGACCGCCTGCCCGCGCTCCACGCGCTCGCCGGCCTGCACCGACGGTTCGAGCAGATAGGCGCTGACGCTCTCCAGACCGTTGTCGTGCTCGATCATCACGCCCCAGCCGCCGCCGGAAAGCTGCGTGGTGGCCACCACCGTGCCCGCCTCCGCCGCCGAAACCGCCGCCTCCGGCTCGCAGGAGAATTCCACCCACGGCTGATCGTCGCTGAAGCCCTTTTCCAGCGTGCCCTCCACGGGTTTCGCCAGCTCGCTTTGCGTAGAGAGGTCAAAAAACACCAGCATGGATTCCGGCATCAGATCGCGCACGAAGGAGAGGCTGCCCAGCGACTCATCCAGCTCGATGCGCATCGTCAGCGCCCGTTCCACGCCCTCCACCGCCGCGCGCGTCCAGGGCGTGTCGATGTTGCGCGCCGCCAGCAGCGCCAGCAAAAAGGCGCAGGCGATGGCGCTGTTGCGCAACAGCCGCTCGCCAAAGGTCATGCGCCGCTTTGCCGCCCGCCGCCTGCCGCCCCGTTTCGTCGTCCGCGCGCGCCGCCGCGCCGCCGCCGCGCCGCCGCCGCTTTCCGACGCGGCGGCCTGTGCGTTCTCCCGCGCGGGATCGTCGCCCTGCCCAAAAACCGATACTGCCCCCGCGCGGCAGCAGGACGCCTTCTCGGCGCGCGCGCTCTTTCGCGCCGAGGAAAGGGAAGCGTCTTCCCCCACGGGCGAAAGGCTGAACGCCGCCGCGTCCTTTTCCGCGGCCAAAGGCGCTTTTCCCGCAAGGCGCGCCCCGAAAAGCCGGCCGCCCTTTCGCGCGTTTTCGTCCGCCTTCCGCGCGCCGATGTCCGTCTCCGCCGCTTCGCCCGGCGCTTCCGCGCTCCAGACGACGACTTTGCCCGCGCGCACGCGGGAGACGCTGCGCGCCTTCATCGCCTGCCATCCCCTTCGCGCGTTCTTCCCGGTCGCTTCCCCGGCTATGCCCTTCGGCCCCGCGCCGGTGTGGATGATGAGTCTGCCCTTGTCCGCCTGCATGCGCGTCCCCTCCTGTCAGGGGACTTTATGCTTTGCCGCCGCGCGAACAGAACCGGCGCGTTCACGGCAAAGCGAAGCCGCGCCCTCCGCGTGCGCGAAGAGCGCGGCTTTCCGACCGGGCGGCCGTTACCGCAGGCGTTCGGGATTGAGCGCTTCCAGCTCCGGAAGCACGAAGCGTCCGTCCTTGCGCACCAGCACGCCGTCGAACCAGATCTCACCGCCGCCGTGTTCCGGAGTCTGGATGCAGACCAGATCCCAGTGCAGCGCCGAACGGTTGCCGTTGTCGCACTCGTCATAACAGGCGCCGGGCGTGAAGTGGAAACTGCCCATGATCTTTTCGTCAAACAGCGTGTTGTTCATCGGCCGGGTGATGTAGGGATTGACGCCAAGGGCGAATTCGCCCACGTAGCGCGCGCCCTCGTCCTGATCGAAGATGCGCTCAGCGCGCTCGACATCGTTGCAGGCGACGTCCACGATGCGCCCCTGATGGAAGGTCAGGCGCATGTTCTCAAAGGAGAAACCCGCGTGCGTGGAGGGCGTATTGTAGGCGAGGGTGCCCTCGACGCTCTCGCGCACGGGCGCGGTGAAGATCTCGCCGTCGGGGATGTTGACGCGCCCGGCGCACTTTATCGCCGGCAAACCCCGGATGGAGAAGAACAGATCCGTGCCCGGCCCGACGATGCGCACGCGGTCGGTGCGCTCCATCAGCGCTTTGAGCGGCTCCATGGCCGCCTCCATGCGCGAATAGTCCATGGTGCACACGTCAAAGTAGAAATCCTCGAACGCCTCGGTGGACATCTCCGCCATTTGCGCCATGGCGGGCGTCGCGTCGCGCAGCACCACCCAGCGCGTCTTTGGCACGCGCACCTCGCCGTGTACGGGATGCGTGTAGCGCGTGGAAAAGAGGTTCTGCTTCTCTGCCGGCACGTCGGAGTGTTCAGCGCGGTTCAAAATGCCGGTAAAGCCGATATAGACCTGCATTCGCTCCATGAGCATCGCGTCGGCGCGGGCGCGCAATTCGAGCTGTTCCGCCGTGCAGCCGAGCAACAGGGCGCGCTCGATCTGCGCGTCGCGCAGCCAGACGAAGGGCTTCCCGCCCGCGCGGTAGACCTCCTCGATCAGGGCCTTGACCAGTTCCCGGTCCGCGTCTGTCGCCTGGATGAGCACATTGTCGCCGTCCCGCACCTGTGTGGAAAAGCGCACCAGCGTGCGCGCCAATTTGTCGATCCGGGGATCGCGCATGGAAAGCCCTCC
Organism: Candidatus Pullichristensenella stercoripullorum; assembly: GCA_018712885.1. Lineage (GTDB taxonomy): Bacteria > Bacillota > Clostridia > Christensenellales > Aristaeellaceae > Pullichristensenella > Pullichristensenella stercoripullorum. Next base: position 16,268 of record DVGE01000256.1, read on the forward strand.
TGTCATAAACAGTCAAAAAATCCAGGAGGCCGCGCGCTGGCAGCCTCCTGGCAAAGTGATCACGATCATTCAGCGACCGGTTCCGTCTCCTCGGCGGGCTCCTCAGTGGCCTCCGCAGCGGGCTCCTCGGTGGCCTCCGCGGCGGGCTCCTCGGTGGCTTCCGCGGTGGGCTCCTCGGTGGCTTCCGCGGTGGGCTCCTCGGTCACGGCCTCGGGCGCTTCGGTCGTTTCGGCGGCGGGCTCGTCGGCCGCGTCGTCGGCGGGCGCTTCAGTCGCCTCGGCAGCGGGCTCTTCCGCCGCTTCGTCCGCCGTCTCGTCCACAGCCTCTTCTTCGGTAGAGACGAGCGTGTCGTCCGTCACATCCGCGGTATCCGGCGCGGAATGAGAGGCGACGATGGTCGCGGCGATGGCGGCGATGATGAAGACGGTCGCGCCGATCTTGGTGATCTTCGCCATTTTCGCCTCGTAGCTCTTGGCCTTGTTCTTTCCAAAGAAGGTCTCCGCGCCGCCGGCAATGGCCCCCAGTCCCTGACGCTGACCCTGCTGCAAAAGCACCGCGATGATCAGCACGATGGAAATCAGAATCAGTACGATGTCAAGAATAATGGTCCAGGCGTTCATGGAATTCCTCCTAAACTATCATCAAAGCAAACTGCCAGAGTATTATACCACGCTTTTAGCCCAAAGGCAACCATATTTTTTATATTTTCCCGAATTTCACAAGGATTTTTCGCGGGAAAAGCGCTGCCGCGCCGCTTGACCGCCGCTGAAGGCTGTGATAGTATGAAGGAGAGGCTCGTTGGCAAGTTTGGGCGGGGGAGGGATGCGCGTGGCACGCATGGAACGCTGGACGCTGGCCCTCTCGATCGCCGCGCTTATCCTGCTCTTTGCCTGGGCGCATCCGCGGCTGTGGGCGGGCGAAGAGCGGCTCGCGCCCATCGCCACCGTCGAAGGCGCGTCCATCGAAAACGGCGGCTATCTCATCGACATCAACACCGCCGGCGCGCGGACGCTGGAAACGCTGCCGGGCATCGGCGAGGTGCTGGCCGAGAGCATCGTGGCCTACCGCGAAGAGCACGGCCCCTTCGCCAGCGTAGACGAGCTCGACCACGTTTATGGCATCGGCGAAGGCAAGTTGGAGCCCATCCGCCGCTTTTTGACGGTCGAGCCGTCTCAGGCGCCGAAGAGCTGCACCCAATAGAGCACGCCGCCCGCCTCATAAGCGCAGACGCCGATGCGGGAGAAACCCGAGCGCAGTATGTTGGCGCGGTGACCGTCCGAGCTCATCCAGGCGGCCATCACCCGGTCGGCGCTGTCGTGGCCCTTGGCGATGTTCTCGCCGCTGACCGAGGCGCTTACCGTGGACCAATCGCTGCCGTCCGGCCGCGTGTGGCTGAACGATCCTACCAGTTCCCGCGCGCGCACGGCGGCGGCGCGTTCGAGTTCCGCGTCCACGCGCAGCGCTGGCAGCCCGCGCTGTTCGCGCTCCATGTTCGTTTGGCGGACGACCTCGTCGGCAAGGGAGGCGACGCTGCTTCCCGTCTGCGTCGGCATGGGCGTGGGCGCGGCGGTCGGCCTTTGGGTCGGTCGAGGCGTCGGCACCGCTGTTGGGACTTCGGTCGGTATTTGCGTTGGCGCGGGCGTCGGCGCGGCAGTCGCCGGCATGGGAGTTGAAACTTCGGTCGGTTTTGCTTCTTCCGCCGGCGGCGCGGCATGATCGCCTGCTTCCGCGCGGACGCAGCCGTCGTAGCAGCGCAGCTGCGCGGCGTAGCCTCCCGCCGCCTGCGTGTAACAGGAAGGCACTTCGTATCTGCCGTCCGCCCCGCATACGCAGGTGACCATTACCGGCCAGCCATCGCGGTAGATGGTCAGCGTTGCCTGCGGGCAGTCGCAGCCCGCCCAGCGCACGGTGAGGTATCCGTCTTCAAATCCCGCCTCCAGCGCCGGCTGCGCCAGCGCCGGGGACGCGCACAGGAGCAAAAACAACAGGCAAGAGAGCGCTCGTTTCATGGATGTCCATCTCCTTTGTCATAGAATTGAAATATGTTACAAAGAAATTGTAACAACTATTCCAAAGTATGTCAAGGAAAATTGTGCGATTTCCACGAATTACCAGCGCTGCCAACCCTTGCCATCGACTCATTTCGATCAAGATGAAACAGGTGGACGCCAATGCTGGAGATACTGCTTGAAGAAAAGAAGCGCCATCCCGCCGCCGAAGCGCGGGATCTTTGCAAACTCCTTTACCAGAGCGAATTCGGGGCCGGCCACATGGCCATGGACGCCGAGGCCGGCCTTGCGCGCCTGCGCGCGGAATGTGCCGCCTGCGGCGCGGGCGAGGACGAGCCCTTCACGGATGTGGGCGGCGGCCTTGTGCGCCTGCACCTGCGCGCGCTGCCGGCGCTGAAGCTGCGCCTTGAAACGGTGAACGGCCTCTTTGCCCGGGCCTGCGCGCCGCGCGGCAGCGTCGCGGGGCTGGAAGCAAAACTGGAACTGCTGCGGGCAAACGCCGCGCGCCTGGGCCTGAATGGGGAAACGCTCGAGGCGGAGCTTGCCGCCTGGCGCGCGGCGGGCTATCCGGCGCTCTCCCATTCGCGTGCCTACCGCGATCTCTACCATCCGGCGTATCGCCTCGTGCCCGCGTCCGCGCGGCGCTTCCTGGCGCTGTTTCAGGCCATCGACGCGCTGCTCCAGCGCCAGGGGCGCGCCCGGATCGCCATTGACGGCAACAGCGGCGCGGGCAAATCCACCCTCGGCGCGCTGCTCGCCGGCGTCTACGGCGGCAATCTCTACCATATGGACGACTTTTTCCTGCCTCCGCAGCGCAAGACGCGCGAGCGCCTGGCCGAACCGGGCGGCAATGTCGACCGGGAGCGCTTTTTCGCGGAAGTGCTTTCGCGCCTGGGCACAGCCTTTTCCTACCGCCCATGGCGCTGTCACGAAGGAGCGCTGGCCGCGCCGGTGGCGGTCGAGCCGCGGGCGGTGGAGATCGTCGAGGGCGTTTACAGCCTGCACCCTGATCTGCGCAACGCCTACGATCTGCGGGTGTTCCTCGCCATCCCTCCCAAGGCGCAGGCAGAGCGCATCCGCGCCCGCAGCGGCGAGGCCATGCTCGAACGCTTCGTGCGCGAGTGGATACCATTGGAGAACGCCTATTTTTCCCATCTCGGCGTGCGCGCCTGCTGTCAGCTCGCCTTTGACGGGGCCGCGCAGTGACGCTGCGCGCCGCCCACACGCTCCGGTTTGTGCCCGTCAGGTAAAATTCACTTTTCCCGCGCATGCGCGTTCCTCCCGACGCATAAGCATAACAAGCGAAATGCGGTTGGGAGGTTTTTTCTATGGCGATAAGCGTGCTCAAGCAGGCCCTCGAGATCGAGGAGCTGGTCGGTTCGCGGCAGGGACAGGCGCTTTTGCGCGCGGAGGCGATCGTGCCCGGCGCGGGCCGGGACGCGATCGAAACGCTGATGTCCGAAGCCGATCTGGTCATTGGGCAGGTGGACGTGCAGGAGGGGCGCGTGGTGCTGGAGGGCACGGCGCTCTGTCAGGCGGTCTACCGCCAGGGCGACGAAGCCTCTCTGCGCTCCCTGACGGCGCAGGCGCAGCTCAACCACGCCTTTGAGCTTCCCGGCGCGGCCAGCGGCATGCCCTGCCGCGTCGCCGGCGAGGTGGAGCATGTGGAGGCGAAGTATGAAAACGGCCACATGGTCTTTCTGGTCAGCGTGGGGCTGAAACTGCAGGTCTGGAAGTTGACCCCGGCGGAGATCGTCACCGGCATCGAGGGCGCGCCGGCGCTGGAAACGGAATCCGAGACCGTGCGCTCGGTGCGGCTGGCGGCGGAGGCGGGCGTGGATACGCTTTTGAGCGAAACGGTCTCTCTGCCGGCGGCGCTGGAGGCGCGCGATGCGTTGATGCGCTGGGGCACGGTGAGCGTCGAGGGCGTAGAGGCGGATCTGGGCGGCGTGCGCGTGCGCGGAAAGCTCAACGTGGAGGCGCTCGTGGGCAGCGGCGTCGCCGGCCGCCCGGTGGCGCTGATCAAAGTGCCGCTTTCCTTCGAGCGGCTGGTGGAGATGCCGGATTGGCTGGTGGAGAACGTCTACGCCACCGCCCACCTGGATCGGCTGGACGTGCGCGTGGAGGCGGGCGAGGAGGACGACGAGGCCGACGCGGACATGCGCATCGAAGCCGAAGTCCACATCAGCGTCAACGCCGTGACCGCTTCCGAGGCCGCGGCGCTCACCGACGCCTACGCCACCAGGGGCCCGTCCATAGAGATCGCCACGCAGGTGCTCGCCCCCTGCGTCGCCATCGAGCGCGTGCAGGCGTCCGAGGCATTCCACGGCACGCTGCTTTTGCCCGAGGACGCCCCCGGCGCGGGCACGGTGCTGGCCGTGCGCGTGCGGCCGGTGATCGGCGGCTGGGGCGTGGAGAGCGGCAGGACGACCATCGACGGCGTGCTCGAAGCCGCGGTGCTCTACATGCCCGGAGGCTCGGACCGCATCGCCGCCGCGCAGAGCGAGCTGCCCTTTTCCCTGAGCGTGCAGGGCGAATTGGACGACAGTTCCTGGGTGACGGTCGAGGCGCTCTCCGCCGAGGCCAACGCCCTGATGAGCGACCGGCTGGAGCTGCGCTGTTTGCTCAATATCGCCGCCGAGACGCGGGTCACGAGGGAATATCGCCTTCTCAGCGGCGCGGAGGAGGGCGAGGACGTAAAAAAGCGCCCCGGCATCGTGCTTTTCTGGCCGGGGCGCGGCGACGATATATGGTCGATCGGCAAGCGCTACAACGTCAGCGTCGAGGACGTGCGCGCCATGAACGGCGGTACGGACGTCATCCGCGAGGGCAAGGCGCTGGTCTTGAAGATCTAGGCCGGCGCGGGAAAAGGCTCCGGTCGCGTTCCGCCGCGGCCGGAGCCTTCAGAGCGCTGACAAAGCCCACAACCGCAAAAATCGCTCTGATAAATGAAAAATCAGAGGCGATTTTTGCTTCCTGCGTCAGCCGCACTTGCATCCTGCGGTCACTTACGTCTATGTAAGCTCCCTTGGATGCAAGTTTGCTTCCTTGGCTTGCGGGCTTTCTCAACGCTCTGCCAGTCTGTTGACTTTGTCAACATCCTGAAGGCTCCGGTCGCGTTCCGCGGCCGGAGCCTTGCGCCGTTTTCAGCTTTTCTGCGTCCCGGCGGCGGGATCGCTTTCCTCGATGACGATCCCCAGCGCCATGCCGTCTTCCCGCACGCGCAGCGTCAGCAGGTCGCCCTCGGCGATCTCTTTCGCGCCCGCTGCTTCGAAGCCGCCCTCCGCGCGGCGCCAGACGGGAGTATCGCCGTCGAAGCGCACCACCTGTACGCCGAGGGCTTCATCGTTTTCCGCGCCGTCTTCCGCGGCCAGGCTGTGCGCCCGCGGGGTCTCGGTCGGCTGCGGCGCGAGGCTCTCCTCCGGACTCTCTTCCTCGTCCCAGGGGTATCCGTCCTCGTTTTCCGGATCGACGGCCTCGATGCGCACCAGCAGGGAACCGGGGTCCACGCGCAGTACAGCGGCCGACCAGACCTCCTCCGGCACAGCTTCTTCGCCTTCTTCGGCATTGGCGATCACCGGGGACAGCGCCACCAGCATGGCGAGCGCGAAAACAGCAAATCGTTTCATGGCTTGCGCCTCCTTCCACAATTTCTGCTTTCATTATAGGTCGGCCCATGCGATAAATCGTGAGCAATTTGTGAACAAACTTGAGCGCTCCCCGCCGCAGCATTGTCTATTTCCCTTTACGCGATCTTCCTTGCGCCGGGCGCGATTTTGCGTTAGCATGGTAGCCATCGCTTTGAGAAAGGATGGGGAAGACCATGAACGAACAGAACGCGCACGCCAGGACCTGGGAGGAGACCGTGGAGCCGGAACAGGCCAAGCGCAAAAACTGGGCGGGCTTTGTCGAAAACGAGGCCGTCACCTTTTTTGAGAAATTCGACCTGGAAAAGCTCACCCTCGAGGACGGCCTGGGCAACAAGGCCAAATTGCAGCGCACCAAGAACAACGGCATCAAGATCGAGTACACCTCTTCGGTGGTGCTGTAAAGCTTCAAACGCTCTGAGGGGACGGACGCAAGCGCGCCCGTCCCCTTTTCATGCCGCCAGCCCCAGCCCCCGGGCGATGGCCGCCGTCAGCGCGCAGACGCCCGCGCCCACCAGCGTCGGCAGCAGCGCGCCCACCAGCGTCCATTTGGCGCTGCGCGTCTCGCGGGCGATGGTCAGAAGCGTCGTCGAGCACGGCCAGTGAAAGAGCGAAAAGAGGATGGCGTTGAGCGCCGTCAGCCACGTCCAGCCGTTTGCCCGCAAAAGCGCGCCCAGCGCCTGCGCGTCCTCCATCCGCAAAAGCGTTCCGCCCGACGTATAGGCCAGCAGCGCCAGCGGCAGGGTCAATTCGTTGGCGGGCAGGGCGAGCAGGAAGGCCATCAGCAGCGCTCCGTCCATGCCCAGGAAACGTCCCACGGGGTCAAGCGCCGACACGCAGGCGGAGAGCAGCGTGCCGCCGGGCGCGGGCACGTTGGCCAGCAGCCAGATGACCAGCCCCGCGGGAGCGGCGATGAGGGCGGCGCGCCCCAGCACCCGCAGCGTGCGATCCACCACCGAGCGGACGATCACCTGCCCCACGCGCGGGCGGCGGAAGGGCGGCAATTCCAGCGTGAAGGCCGAGGGCACGCCGCGCAAAAGCGTCGCCGAAAGCAGCCGCGAAACGCCGAAGGTCGCAAGCGCTCCCAGCACGATCACCCCCGCCAGCAACAGCGCCGCCAGCAGCCCCGCGGGGACGAGAAAGAGGCCGATGAGGGCGATCATCATCGGAAAGCGGCCGTTGCAGGGCATGAACACATTGGTGAGCATGGCGATGAGCCGTTCGCGCGGACTGTCGATGATGCGGCAGCCGACCACCGCCGCCGCGTTGCAGCCCAGCCCCATGCACATCGTCAGCGCCTGTTTCCCGCAGGCGTGGCAGCGCTTGAACTGCCCGTCGAGGTCGAAGGCCACGCGCGGCAGATAGCCCACGTCCTCCAAAAGTGTGAAGAGGGGGAAGAAAATGGCCATTGGCGGCAGCATCACCGCCACCACCCAGCCCAGCGTGCGCAGCATGCCCGCGCAGAGCAGGGAAACGAGCCATCCCGCCGTGCCCCAGCCCGTCAGGACGCCGGCCAGCCATGCTTCCATGCGGGCAAAGAGCGCAAAGAGCGCTTCTGAGGGCACATTGGCCCCGGCGATGGTAAGATAGAGCGTCAATGCCAGCAAAAGCAGCATCGTCGGCAGCGCCGTGAAGCGCCCGGTGAGCAGGCGGTCGAGCCGCGCCTGGCGGCACGCGCTTCCCGGCCGCGCGCGCACGCAGCCGGCAAACACCTTTTCCGCGCGGTCGAAGATCGCCGCCGCGCTCTCCTCGCGCACGTGCTCGGGAGCAAGGCGCGCCGTCTCTTCACGCACCGCGCGCAGCGCGGCCAGCGGCGCCCCGAGCTGTTTTTCCAGCCGCTCGATCGCGCCCCGGTCGTCCTCCAGCACGCGCAGGGCGGCAAAACGCGCTTTCTCGCCAAGCCCGCGCTCTTCCAAGTCGGCGGCGATGCGGTCGCGGGCGTATTCGATCTCCGGGGCAAGGCGCACTTCGCGCGGACGCGGCGTTTCCCGCCCCTCGGCCACCGCCCGCACGCGGCGCAAAAGCCGTTCCACGCCCGCGCCATCCCGCGCCGCGCAGCCGACCGCGCCCACGCCCAAAGCCGCTTCCAGCGCCGCCAGGTCCACGCAAACGCCGCGCCTGCGCGCCTCGTCCATGAAATTGACGCACACGACGACGCGCCCCGTCAGCTCCAGCACCTGCAAAACGAGGTTCAGCCCCCGCTCCAGGCAGGTGGCGTCGCAGACGACCACCACCGCGTCCGCGCCGCCAAAGCAGATGGCGTCGCGCGCGGCCTCCTCCTCGGGCGAGTGGGAGAGCAGCGAATACGTCCCCGGCGTGTCCCCGAGCAGGAATTCCCATCCGTCCCGCCGGACGCGCCCCCAGGCGCTGCCCACGGTCTTGCCCGGCCAGTTGCCGGTGTGCTGTTTCATGCCGGTGAGGTGGTTGAACAGCGTGCTCTTGCCCACGTTGGGGTTGCCCGCCAGCACCACCACGGGTATCTTCCGCGCTTCCCGCGCCGGGACGCTCATGCGCCCGCCTCCCGCGCGCCGACGCACACCAGCCCCGCGTCCTCGCGCCGCAGGGCGATCGCCGCCCCGCGCACGCGGTAGGCGCGCGGCTCGCCCGAGGGCGCGGCGAACAGGCAGCGCACCCGCGCCCCGCGCGTGAAGCCGAGATCCATCAGCCGGGAAACGATATTCCTGCCGTCGTCCGGCAAAAGGCCGCGCACGCGGGCGCTCTCGCCCGGGCGCAGCTCGTTGAGCGTGCGAACCATGGGGATCCCTCCGAATTTTTGTCGCTGGGGCATGATATGCTTTCCGTTCCCAGGGGTGCGACCGGCATGTTTTGGCCTTTGGCGGCACACAATGAGGCAGCACGTTCTCTGGAGGGATGCTTATGAAGCCGCGCAAAACGCTCTGCCTCGCGCTCGTGCTGACGCTGCTCTTGCCGGGCGCGGCGCTGATGGAAGTGGATCTTTCGACCCCCGCGCCCACGCAGGCGCCCGCCGCGCCGCCGCAGTTGAGCGCCGCGCCGCTCCTGGACGCGCCGCCCATCGAGCTTCCCTGCGCCGCGGGCATACTCGTCGAGCCCGAAAGCGGGCAGGTGATCTTTGAACAAAACGCCGATACGCCCTGCCCCGTGGCCTCCGTCACCAAGGTGATGACCATCCTGCTGGCGCTGGAAGCGCTCTCCCAGGGGCGCGTGGCGCTGGAGGACGAATTCACCGTTTCGCAGGCGGCGGCGGGCATGGGCGGTTCGCAGGTGCTCCTGGACGTGGGCGAGGTGCAGCCCTTTTCCGTGCTGCTCAAAAGCGCCATCGTCGGCAGCGCCAACGATGCGTCCGTGGCCATCGCCGAGGCGCTCTACGGCTCGGAAAACGCCTTCGTCGAGCGCATGAACGAGCGCGCCCGCGAGCTGGGGCTTAAAAACACGCATTTCGTCAACTGCACCGGCCTGCCCGCCGAAGGCCAGCAGACCACGGCGCGCGACGTGGCGGTGATGACCATGGCCATGCTCTCCTACCCGGCCTATTTCGACTTCTCCACCGTCTGGCTGGACGAGGTCGACCACGGCGACGGCCGCATCACCCAACTGACCAACACCAACAAGCTCATCCGCCTCTACGACGGCTGCGACGGCGGCAAGACCGGCTCCACCAACGAGGCCGGCTACTGCATCTCTGCCACCGCCAGGCGCGGCGATATGCGCCTCATCGCCGTAGTGCTGGGCGCGGATACGGGCAGCGAGCGCTTCGACATCGCCGCGGAGATGCTCGACTATGGCTTTGCCCACTACCGCCTCTACCCGGTGGCGCAGAAGGGCACGAAGGTGCGCGGCGAACTGCCGGTCACGGGCGGCGACAGCGAGGGCGTGCCGCTGGTGCTGGACGGCGATCTGACGCTGCTGATCCAGAAGGGCGACGAGCAGGCCGTGCAGCTCGTGCCCGATCTGCCCGAGGCGGTGCAAGCCCCCGTCGCCGCCGGAGAGGAAGTGGGCGGCGTGCAGGTGGTGGTGGACGGCCGCGCGGTGGCGCGCATCCCCGTCGTCGCCGCGCGGGAAGTGACCGCCAAGGGGCTGAAAAACGCCCTGCAAAGGGTCGTGGGGCTCTGGGGGCTGTAAAGGTTTTGCGTACCGACGCCCGGCCTTGTTGCGCCGGGCGTTTTGTGATACAATGGCAAAGGAAGGGTGGATGCACATGAAAAAAGTCCGCATCACGGTGCTCAAGACCACGCTGGATGAAGAACTGGCGCGTCAGTACGGCGTTCCCGGCCTGACGGCCTGCCCGATGCTGCGCGCGGGGCAGGTGTTCTACGCCGATCACGCCAAGCCCGAGGGACTGTGCGACGAGGCCTGGAAGGCCATTTACCAGTATGCGTTCGCCCTCGCGCACGGCGCGGGCGACGGCCTGTTCTACTTCGGCGACTGGATCCGCCAGCCCGGGGTGGCCATCTGTTCCTGCAACGACGGCCTGCGCCCGGTGATCTTCAAACTGGAAGCCACGGACGAGGAAGCGACGCCCGGTTACACGCCGGTGCGCTGAGGGACAGAGAATGCAGTTTACTGAAGAACAGCGCCGCGCCATTGAAGCGCGCGGCACGAATCTGCTTTTGAGCGCGGCGGCGGGCTCTGGCAAGACCGCGGTGCTCGTGCAGCGCGTGCTCTCCCTCATCGAGGAGGGGGCGGACGTGCGCCGCATGCTGGTGGTCACCTTCACGCGCGCCGCCGCCGCCGAGATGCGCGAGCGCCTCGCCGCCCGCCTGGGCGAAGCGGCCGCGGAGGGCGACGCGCGCCTGCGCGAGCAGATGCTCTGTTTGGACCGCGCTTCCATCAGCACGCTGCACGGCTTCTGCGCCGAGTTTTTGCGCGCCAACTTCGAGGCCGCGGGCGTGGACCCCGCCTTCCGCATACTCGACGACGCCGAGGACGCGCGCCTGCTGGACGAGGCGGCGGACGAGGCCATGGACGCCCTCTACGAGGAAGGCGGCGAAGCGCTTGCCCGCCTCGACGCCGGGTGCGGCCCGGACAAGGTGCGCGATCTGGCGCTGCGCCTCTACGCCTTCCTCGGCGAGCGCCCCGACCCCGAGGCGTGGCTGGAACGCGCCCTTGACCCCGGACAGGCGCCCGTGCAGGCGTGGACGGACGAGCTTTTGCGCGCCGCCCGCCGCGCGCTGGACGCGGCGCTGGCCATGACGCGCGCCGCCCACGACCATCCCGGCTGCCCGCCGCATTACGCCGCGGCGCTGGAAAAGGATTTGGATGCGCTGCTGGAGCTGCGCGGCCTGGAGGAAGCGGAAGCGCTGTCCGCCCGCCTGCGCGCGTTCAAGCAGGCGCGCCCCGCGGGCCGCAACCGCGACGTGGACCCCGAGGACCTCGAGGCCGTCAAAGCCCTGCGCAAGGCCGCCGGCGACTATGTCAAGCGCTGCCGCCTCAGCGAGCTTTCGCTTGCGCAGGCCAGGGAAGACGCGCTGAAGCTCTACGGCGTTTTCCCCGCGCTGGCGGAAGCCGCCAGGCGCATCGGCGAAGCCCACGCCCGCCGCAAGGAAGAGCGCGGCGGCCTTTCCTACGCCGACCTCGAGCGCTGCGCTCTGCGCGCCCTCACGCGCGAGGAGGTGCGAAACAGCGTCCGCGGGCAGTATGACTATGTGTTCGTCGACGAATACCAGGACGTCTCCGACCTGCAGGAAGCGCTCATCGCCGCCGTTTCGCGCGGGGACGATCTCTTCGCCGTCGGCGACGTCAAGCAGTCCATCTACCGCTTCCGCCTCGCCGAACCGCGCCTCTTCCTCGGCCGCTACGAGCGCTACATGCGCGGCGAGGGCGGGCAGCTTCTGCCCCTGACGCGCAACTTCCGCTCTACCCGTCCGGTGATCGACTTTGTCAACGCCGTCTTTTCCCGCACGATGACCGGCGGCGATTCGGAGATCGTCTACGACGACCTCGCCCGCCTCAACGCGGGCCTTGAAGGAACGGACGACGCGCCCATCCC
>DVGE01000257.1 GCA_018712885.1 Candidatus Pullichristensenella stercoripullorum
GTCGCTCTCCACGCCGGGCAGGGCAGCGAGAAAGCCATGCAGCCACGAAAAGCGGTTGGTCACTTGCGGTATTCCTCCAAAATGAACTTGGGGCGGCGCTTGGTCTCCATATAGATCTTGCCCACGTACTCGCCGATGAGACCGAGGGCGATGAGCTGTATGCCGCCCAAGAGCCAGATGGACATGATGGTGGACGCCCAGCCGGCGACGCTGTGGCCGGCAAAGAGCGTGACAAGGACGTAGACCGCCATGGCCACGCCCAGCACGGCGAAGAGGAAACCCAGAAGCGTCACGAAGCGGATGGGCTTGTTGGAAAACGAGGTGATGCCCTCGATGGCGAAGGCCACCATCTTTTTCAGCGGATACTTGGATTCGCCCGCCACGCGCTCGCCGCGCTCGTAGTAGACCTCGGCGGTCTTGAAGCCCAGGAGCGGCACCATGCCGCGCAAAAACATGTTCACCTCGCCAAACTGCAAAAGCGCCTCCACCGCGCGGCGGGAGAGCAGGCGGTAGTCGGCGGCGTTGTAGACCATCTCCACGCCCAGGCGCTTCATCAGCCTGTAAAAGCCCTGCGCCGTGGTGCGCTTGAAGGCGGTGTCGGTGCTTCGGTCGTTGCGCACGCCGTAGACCACGTCGCAGCCCTCGCGGTATTTTTCCAGAAAGCCGTAGATGGCGTTGACGTCGTCCTGCAGGTCGGCGTCGATGGTCACCAGTGCGTCGCAAAACTCGCAGACCATGCGCATGCCTGCCCAGAGGGCGTTCATGTGGCCGGCGTTGTGGGCCAGCTTCACGCCCTCGAAGCGCTTGTCCTCTGCGTTGAGGGCGCAGATGACCTCCCACGTCTTATCGCGGCTGCCGTCGTCCACCAGCGTCACGCGGCTTTTTGCGTCGACGAGCTGTTTTTGCGTCAGGTCGTCCAGCAGCTCCGCCATGCGCTTTGCCGTAATGGGCAGCGCCTCTTCTTCATTGTAACAGGGGATGACGATGTACAATACCGGTGCTTTCACGGCGCCCACCTCCGCAGGTACTTACTTGTATATGACGTTTTTCTCCCCCAAAAGGTTCGCCAGGCGGAAGAAATCGTAGCCCTCGTCCACCCAGTACTTCTGCGGCGCGCGCTGGGCGCGGCCGGTCTCGGCGCTGACGAGGATGACGGGGATATTGCCCGGCGTTTGCCGCAGGATGGCGAGCACTTCCTCGCGCAGGGCGTCCGGGCACTTGATGTAGAGCTTGTGCGCGGCCTCCTTTGCGCGCGGCGGCGGGGCGGACGCGGCCTCGCCGCCCAGCGGCCGCACCGAATCCAGCAGCAATTTGGGCGATTCCTCCTCGCGCACGGAGAGGCGGCCGGTCAAAAGCACCGCCGCGTCCTGCGAAAGCAAATGCCCCACGCGGTCGTACACCTTGGGGAAGACCAGCACTTCGGTCACGCCGTACATGTCCTCCAGCTGCACAAAGGCCATCATCGTGCCGGACTTGGTGGCCTTCAATTTGCGCTCGGCGACGATGCCGCCCATGGCGACCAGCTTCTGGTCCCAGCCCATGCCGCCGTCGGCTTCCTCGGACAGGCTTTGCAGCACCTGCGAATTGACTTCCAGTTTGGAAAGTTCGGCCTCGTATTCGTCCAGCGGATGGCCGGTGATGTACACGCCCGTCACCTCGCGCTCCATGCGCAACTGGTCCTGCCGGGAAAACTCGGGCAGGTCCGGCAGTGGCGGCGGGGCGATGTCCACATCCTCCACCGCGTCAAACAGCGAAAGCTGCCCCTGCACGGCGGTCTTTTGGCGACGGCCGGCGGCGTCGATGGCGCGCTCGAACACGCCCAGCTTCTGGGCGCGGTTGCCGGGGAGCGCGTCCATGGCCCCGGCGCGGATGAGGCTTTCGACGCACTTTTTGTTCACCGCCGCGCAGGCCACGCGCTCGCAGAAATCAAACACGTCGCGGAACGCCCCGCCCGCCGCGCGCTCGGAAACGATGGCTTGGATGGCCCCGTGGCCGAGGTTTTTCACCCCCGCAAAGCCGAAGCGGATGGCCCCGTCCTCCACGGAGAACTTCTCCTGCGAACGGTTCACGTCCGGCGGCAGCACGCGGATGCCGCGCTTTCTGCAGGTCTGGATGTAATAGCCCACCTTGTCGGAATTGCCGGCCACGCTGTTCATCAGCGCCGCCATGAACTGCACGGGATAGTGCAGTTTCAGCCACGCCGTCTGCACGGCGACGAGGGCGTAGGCGGCGGCGTGGGATTTGTTGAAGGCGTAGCTGGCAAAGGCGGTCATCTCGTCGAAGATGTGCTCGGCCACATCCTCCGGCACGCCGTTGCGCACCGCACCGGGCACGGTCACCTCGCCGTTTTCCACCTGCCCGTGGATGAAAATTTCCTTTTCCCTGGCCATCACGTCGTGCTTTTTCTTGGCCATGGCGCGGCGCACCAGGTCGCTGCGGCCATAGGAATAGCCGGCCAGGTCGCGCACGATCTGCATCACCTGTTCCTGATAGACCATGCAGCCGTAGGTGACGTCGAGGATGGGCTTAAGTAGCGGCGTCTCATAGCGCACGCTGGCGGGATCGTGCTTCCCTTGTATGTAGCGGGGGATGGACTCCATCGGCCCCGGGCGGTAGAGGGAGATGGCGGCGATGACGTCCTCGAAGTTCTCCGGGCGCATGTTGGTCAGAAACTGCTTCATGCCCGCGGATTCGAGCTGGAACACGCCGTCGGTATCGCCGTCGGAGATCAGTTTGTAGACGCCGGGGTCGTCGAGGGGGATGTCCTCGCTTTTGAACGGCTCCGCGCCCGCCTCGACGGCCAGGGCGATGGAGTCCATGATGACGTTGAGCGTGCGCAGGCCGAGAAAGTCCATCTTCAGAAGCCCGAGCGCCTCCAGCGTGCCCATGGGGAACTGGGTGGTCACGACGTCGTCGTTGGTCTGCAAAGGCACGTAGTTGACCACCGGCTCGCTGGTGATGAGCACGCCGGCGGCGTGGGTGGAGGCGTTGCGCGGCATGCCTTCGAGCTTTTTCGCCGTGTCGATGACCTCGCGCACGCGGTCGTCGCCCTCGTAGAGGCGGCGCAGCTCCGTGGAGAGGGAAAGGGCGCGCTCCAAGGTCATGCCCAGTTCAAAGGGCACCAGTTTGGCGATGCGGTCCGTCTCCTGATAGGACAGGTCCATCACCCGGCCCACGTCGCGGATGACGGCGCGGGCGGCCATGGTGCCGAAGGTGATGATCTGCGCCACGTGGTCCGGCCCGTAGCGGCGGCGCACATAGTCGATCACCTGGCCGCGGCGCTCGTAATCGAAGTCCACGTCGATATCCGGCATGGAGACGCGCTCGGGGTTCAAAAAGCGCTCAAAGAGCAGGTTGTACTGGATGGGGTCGATGGCGGTGATGCCCAGGCAGTAGGCGACGATGGAGCCCGCGCCGCTGCCGCGCCCCGGCCCCACGCCCACGCCGTGGGTGCGCGCGTAGTGGATGAAATCCCAGACGATGAGGAAGTAGTCCACATAGCCCATGCTGGCAATGACGCCCAACTCGTATTCCATGCGCCCGCGCGCGTCCTCGCGGCCTTCGCCGTAGCGCTCCTGAAAGCCCTTTTCGCACAGGGAGCGCAGGTAGGCAAGCGCGTCCGTCTCGCCCTCGGGCAGGGGGAATTTGGGCAGGTGCGTGGTGGAAAAGTCGAAGTCCACCTGGCAGCGCGCGGCGATCTTCGCCGTGTTTTCGATGGCGTCCGGGAAATTGGGGAAGAGGGCGCGCATTTCCTCCTCGCCCTTGACGTAGAGTTCGCGCGTGGTCATCTGCATGCGGTTGGGGTCGGAGAGCGTCTTGCCCGTCTGGATGCACATCAGCACTTCCTGCGCGTCGGCGTCGTCCGCGGTCAGGTAGTGGCAGTCGTTGGTGACGACGAGGGGGATGTCCATCTCCCGCGCCAGTTTGACCAGGCGCGGCAGCACCTGCTTTTCCTCGGGGATGCCGTGGTCCTGCAGTTCCACGAAGAAGTTGCCGCGGCCGAAGATGTCCAGATACTTCTGCGCCACCTGCCGGGCCTCGCCGTCGCGCCCGTCGAGCAAAAGTTTGGGCAGGTCGCCGGAAAGGCAGGCCGAGAGGGCGATGAGCCCCCGGGAATACTTCTTTAAAAGCGCGTAGTCCACGCGCGGGCGGTAGTAAAAGCCGCGCGTGAAGCCCTCGGAGACGAGGCGGGAGAGGTTTTTGTAGCCCTCGTCGTTCTCGCAGAGCAAAACGAGGTGGGAATACTCGCGGAAGGCGGACTGCTTTTCGTCCATGTCCGGGCAGACGTACACCTCGCAGCCGATGACGGGATGGATGCCCGCATCCTTGCAGGCGCGGTAAAAATCCACCACGCCGTACATCACGCCGTGGTCGGTAATGGCGCAGGCGTCCATGCCCAGTTCCTTGAGGCGGGAAACGAGGGGCTTGATGGAGCAGGCGCCGTCGAGCAAACTGTATTCCGTGTGCAGGTGCAGGTGTGTAAACATTCTTCCTCCTACGGAGGTGGCGGGAGAGCGTCTCCCCCGCCACGGCTGCCCCCTTGCCTGCGATCCGCGTTCCCTGGACGCACGGGGGCTTTCAGGTATCTTTCGTTCAACGCAGCGTCGTGGGGTTGCGGACGATGCGGTCGATCTCCTCGGCCATGTCCGCGGCGTTCTCGCCGGCGCGGATGCGGTCGGAAATGGCGTAGACGTCGGTCACGTCATCTTCCTCGCTGGTCACGGCCACGGTCTGGATGGTGGGGTCGGCCTCGCGCACCACGCCGGCCACCATCTCGCGGATGCGCTCGGTGGTGTCGCCCTGATAGGCGTCTGTGTAGCGCACGGCCACCAGCGCCGTGGTGCCGGAAACGACCACGCGGCTGTCGGCGATCTCGGAGATCTGGTTCAGCGCCGTCTCTACCTGGGCGGCGTTGTTTTTCCAGTCAAAGGGCGTGGCCGAGCCCGTGCCCGCGCCGTTTTGCAGGCCGGACTGGTTCGCGCCCTCGGGATCGCCCACGCTGCCGGTGCCGGCGGTGGCGCCCGCCGAGGGCGAGGGCATGGCGGTGTCCGCGCGGTTGCCCGAATTCATGCAGCCGGCGAGGGAGAGCGCCGCCACGACCAGCAGCGCGCAAAACAACGTCCATTTGGAAAGTCTCATGGTTCCATTCCTCCTTGCGCCTCTAGCTTGCGCAATCGGCCCGCGATTAAACCCAAACGGGGCGCCTGGGGAAATGGAAAAAACTGCGCCTAGTCCTCCGCGCGGTAGAAGCAGCAGCCGCCGATGAATTCGCGGAGGATGGAATTGATGGGCACTTCGTCCTCCGCGTCGGATACGCGGATGTAGTTCAAAAACTTCACCAGCCGCCGCGCCATGGTGTAGCAGGGGCTTTGCGGCTCGACGCGGCAGAGCATGGGGTAGACGAACTTCTTCAGGATCGGCAGCTCATACGGCAGCGCCGAGTTGAACATGGCGTCCGCCTGCTCCTGATAGGGGAAGATATACCTCTCCTCGCCGCGCCGCACGCTCGGCCACATGGCGATGGTGCCCTCCGGCTCGGTGCCGCGGAACTGATAGTCGCGCACGATGCGCCGAAGCAGCCGCGCGTCGGTGGTGTGGATGCGGTTGTGGTCGTCGAGGTTGAGCATGGTCAGGGCGCTGACGTAAATTTTGAACTTCAATTCCCGCGGCACGGACTCGGTCAATTCGTCGTTGAGCGCGTGGATGCCCTCGATGACGATGGGCTGGTCGGCGGCCACCTTCAGCGTGTGCGTCCTCTCCGCGCGCATGCCGCGCACGAAGTCGAACTCCGGCGCTTCCACGGCCTCGCCCTGCAAAAGCCGCACCAGGTGCTCGTCCAAAAGCGGCACGTCCAATGTGTCCAGCCGCTCAAGGTCGGGCCGGCCGTCCTCTTCCAGCGGCAGGTCGGCGCGGTCGCGGTAATAGTCGTCCAAAGACAGCTTCATCGGCCTTAGCCCCAGCGCCCGCAGCGCGATGATGAGGCGGTGGGCAAAGGTGGTCTTGCCCGAGGAAGAGGGCCCGGCGATGAGCGCCACGCGCGCGCCCGAGCGCACCACCTGATCGGCGATGGCGGCGATGCTGCGCTCGTGGATGGCCTCGCTGACGCGGACGAGGTCGCGGAAGCCGCCCCGCTCGATGCTCTCGTTTAAGTCCGCGGCGTTCTCGCAGCCGAGCATGCCGTTTACGCGCCCGGTGTCGCCGAAGGTCTTCATGAGTTTGGGCAGGTCCGAAAACGGCGACATGCGCATACCGCCCGTCTCCTTGCCCGGCCAGCGCAGGAGCAGCCCCGGCAGGTAGAGCCTGAGCTGAAAGACCTTGGCGCAGCCCGTGGAGGGGGCCATCTCGCCGTAAAAGTACTCCTTGACGCCCTCCAGCTCGTAGAAGTGGAAGGTGTCGAGCTGGCGGTACTGGAACAGGCGCAGTTTGTCCGTCTGCCCGGTGGCGGCGAAGTAGGCGTTGGCCTCCTCCTTGGTGCATCTGGTGTAGGCAATGGGTTCGTCGCGTTCCGCCATGTCGCGCATCTCACGCTCGATGCGCTCGGCCAGCGCGCGCGTCACCGTGGTCTTGGGCAGGCGCACGAAAATGCCGTCGCCGAACGAATGTTCGAAACGCACGCGGCGGCCGGGGATGACCTTCTGCGCCGCGGCGAGGAACATAAGCTCCAGCGTACGCTCGTAGATGCGCCGGCCTTCCTCGTCGGCATAGGTGAGCGCATGCGCCTGCGCGCCGTCCTGCGCCGGGGCGTTCAGGGAGAGCGTCGTGCCGCCCACGCTCACGCCCAGCGCGCCCTTTTGCGCAATGAGCGCTTTCCAGGGCGTCCCCTGGTCAAATCCTACCGTTTTTCCGTCGATCACAGCGCGCACGCGGCCGCACCTCCCCTGCGTTTTTCCCGGTCTTACTATTATAGCATCCCCGCGCGCGCAATACAATCGCCGCCCCGCTTTTGGCGAAAAATAAACTTATGTTCGATGGATTTTCCCCCGTCGCCGTGCTATAATGATGCAAAAAAAACGGGGCGTTCGGCCCCTTTGCGGAGGATAGCACATGGCGGACAAAAAGAGCGTCAAGGGCACGGCGGCGCGCCTTTCCGGGGAAGACCGCAAGCGCGCCCTGGAATCGGCGCTGATCAAGATCGAAAAGGACTTTGGCAAGGGCGCGGTGATGCGCCTGGGCGATCAGGCCAGCCGCATGCAGGTGGAGGTCATCCCCACGGGCTGCCTCAACCTGGACTTCGCGCTGGGCGTGGGCGGGCTGCCCAAGGGCCGCATCGTGGAGATCTACGGCCCGGAATCCTCGGGCAAGACCACGCTGGCCCTGCACGCCGTGGCCCAGGCGCAGAAGGCCGGCGGCACGGCGGCGTTCATCGACGCGGAACACGCGCTCGACCCGGTCTACGCCCAGAAGCTGGGCGTGGACATCGACGAATTGTACGTCTCCCAGCCGGACAACGGCGAGCAGGCGCTGGACATCTGCGAGGCGCTGGTGCGCTCCGGGGCCATCGACATCGTGGTCATCGACTCGGTGGCGGCGCTGGTGCCCAAGGCCGAGATCGAGGGCGACATGGGCGACAGCCACGTGGGATTGCAGGCGCGGCTTATGTCCCAGGCGCTGCGCAAACTGGCGGGCGTCATCAGCAAGACCAACGCCATCGCCATCTTCATCAACCAGCTGCGCGAGAAGGTGGGCGTGGTCTACGGCAACCCCGAAGTGACCACCGGCGGCAAGGCGCTGAAGTTCTACGCCTCCGT
>DVGE01000258.1 GCA_018712885.1 Candidatus Pullichristensenella stercoripullorum
TCGGCCACGGCGATCGCGTCCAGCCCCTTGAGCATCGCCATGCCCGCGATGTTGTTCGGCGTCATCAATTCGTCGCCGCAGGGCGACAGGCAGGAGTGGATGTGCAGATCGCAGAAAAGCCGCATGTTACAGCCTCCGTTCCAGCTTCACGCACTTGGCCAGCACCCGCGCCTCGGCGGCGGGGAGCGTTTGCGAAGTGAACTCGCGGTCGTAGCTCTGCAAATGGACGCGGTTCCCGTCCAGTTTATTGGCCTTGCGCGCCACGCGCCTTCCGTTTAGAAGAAACAGGGAGATGGCCCCGTCCTCCACCTTCTGCGCGGGCACGCACAAAAGCAGGTCGCCGGCATGCACGCGGTAGCCGCGCAGGGCGTCGTCCGGGCAGCGGAAGTAGAACACCTTGTCCGGCGCGCCGCCCTCGATCTTGCCGCCCACCACGGGCACCAGCACGTGATCGACCACGTTGGAATCCTCGTCCGTCACCGGCACGCGCTTGACCACCCCGCCCAGGGCGTCCAGCCAGGCGGCGTTGTCGCCCGCGGGCTGCGGTTCGGCCTCGGTGGTGGGCAATTTGTAGGGGCGCGGACGGGGGCGCAGCGGCACGTCCGGCTCCGCCGCCACTTCCAGCTCCTCGGAAATGGGGTTTTTCACGCCCAGTATTTTGAGGATGCGCTGCGCCTGGTCGTCAGAGACGATGCGGCGACCCGCTTCGATGTCCTTGATGACGTTTTCGGCCATGCCGCACTTTTTGCCCAGCGTCTTTTCCGTCATTTTCGCCTTCACCCGCGCGCTGCGGATGGTATCGCCCATTCTGCTCATAAAAGCCGTTCCTCCATGCCAGAAGTACAGGGCTATTATAACACTTCGCAAGCGCCCCGGCAAGCGCAAAACGCGCGTCTTTCCCGATTTGCGGCGCTCCCCGACCATCGTTTCGCCCCCGCCGCGCCACGAAAATGTGCCGGCCGCCGTTACAAACTGTTCATGGAAATTCCACGCCATCTCTCTTTGCGCGTGCTATACTGCTCTCGTGCACAAGAAAGGAGTGAACGCTTATGCAAACCATACTTCGGCGTCTTTCCCTGCTTCTTGCCCTGCTCGTGGCGCTGGCCGGCTGTGCCGCGGCGGAGGCTGTTCCCGATCCGCGTGAGGAAGTGGCGGACGCGAGCGCCGTCGAGACCGCGCTGGACATTTCCTTCGGCGCGCCCGAGGGCGTGGAAGCGGTCTACACCGTCATCGACGGCTCGACCGGCGAGGCGGCGTTCACCGTCGGCGAACTCGAATGTACGCTGCGCGCCGCCCGCACCGAGGACGACATCTCCGGCCTCTTCATGGAGATGAGCGAGCCCACCGTGGAGGAGCGCGCCCTGGGGGAAGACGCCGTTTCCGTCTCTTACCGCTCCACGGAAGAGAACGGCGGCTATGACGTCTACACCTGGTTCGTGGACGACGTGCAGTATTGCCTGGTACTCCACGGGGATGTCGGCACCATGACCGCCGCGGAAGTTCTCGAGGGCGCGCTCACTGCCTGCGCTGCGGCGCAGTAGAGCTTTTCCCCGGTATCCCCGGAAGAAGATATATCACGAAAGGATGTGTAAACATGAAAAAGCTCTTTTCCCTTCTGCTGATCACGGCGCTGCTTTGCGCCGCGGCGCTGGCGGAGACGGATGTCCCGACCCGCACGCGCGACATCACCGTCGAAGGCGTGACCGAAACGGTCAACGAGACGCTCTTCACCTCCGCCTCCGGCTACACCATCTGGCTGATGGACGGCTGGTCGTTGCAGGCGGCGACCGGCGAGACAGCGGTCGACGCAACGGTCACCGCCGAAACCGCCGCCACCGACGCAACGACCGCCGCCGATGAGACGGCGGCCGGCGAGATCGCGACCGACGAAACGACTGCCGCCGATGAGACGGCGACCGGCGAGACCGCGACCGACGAAACGACCGCCGCCGATGAGACGGCAGCCGGCGAGACCGCCGCCGATGATAGCGCCGCGGCCACCGATGAGACCGCCGCAGGCGACGGCACGTGGCTCGGCGAGGAAAGCCTCAACTACGCCCCTGACGTCTACGCCCCGCTCGACAATGCCGACGTCTCCCTCACCGTGCAGCCCGCCTCTGGCCTGACCGCGGACGACGCCGACGATATGCTCGCCGAGGCCAGCTACACGGAGGATACCGAAGCCATCGTCGGCGAGATCGAGACATTCGCCATGGAAAACGGCGCGGAGGCCAAGAGCATCGAAGTCGTCTCCGGCGGCGTGTGCTACCGCTACTACTTCATCTCCGGCGACAGCTTCTCCCTCTGCGTCACCGCCCAGTGCCCCGAGGAGGCCGTCGAGGGCTACGGCGCGCGCATGGCGGAGATGGTCGCCTCCATCGACTTCGCGGCGTAAAACAGCCCATGTCTTTTGCGGAACGGGAAACATTCCCGTTCCGTTTTTTCATCGGAAGTACGTTGATTCCCGCGCCAAACCACGCTATAATGGATGGGAAATGGAGGGAAAGGCCATGAGCGACGGTTGGGACAGGCTCCTGCGCGCCGCCCGCGCCGTACTCA
>DVGE01000259.1 GCA_018712885.1 Candidatus Pullichristensenella stercoripullorum
ACGGGATCGTCAAATCCAGTCGCCTTCGGCGACAAATTTTGCCGCTGGCAAAATTTCCTTGCTTGCGGGCTTTCTCATCGCTCTGCCAGTCTGCTGACTTTGTCAACATCCTGACGGGCGCGGCCCCGCAAAGGAGCCGCGCCCGTGTTTTCCCCTTTTCCCCTAAAACGCCAGCGCCCGTTCGTTCAAATGCGGTACGATCTCGTAGTCGCCCTTTTTGATGGCGGCAAAGATCTCGTCAAACGTATATACGGGGTAGAAAAAGCGCATCGCCCCGTCGTAGATGTGCATCACGTTGTGCGCGTCCGCGCCGGCGGTGCCGGGCAGGTGGTGGCGCTGGGCGAAGGCGCGGGCCTTTTCGTCAAAGCGCGGGTCCATGTGGCGGCCGTTGAACACCTCTACCGCGTCTAGGCCGAAGGGGTCGGGGTCGAAGTGGGGGATGTAGCTGGCCTCGCGGAAGGGGTGGGCGTGGGAAACGAAGCCGCCCGCCTCGTGTACGCGCTTGAGGTACTGCTTTTTCGGCAAAAGAGCGATGTCGGGATTCTTGAGAAGGAATTCCTCGCCGAGACCGTAGGTGAGGTATTCAGGGCCGTCGGTGTAGGTCTCCCAGCCGGGCAGCACATGAAGGCCGATCTGTTCGCCCATGGCTTTGGCGGCGCGGTAGCCGGCGAAGAGGCCGTGTACCTGCTCCTTCCAGGGGATGTCGTAGGGCACGTTGATGTTGGCGTTGAAGAAGTGGTCGGTGACGACGATGAGGTCGTACCCCGCTTCCTTGCAGGCGCGCGCCATGTCCGCCCCGCCCACGCGGGCGCAGCGGCTGGCTTCGGCGGTGTGCAGGTGCATCTGTACGTAAAAACCGTTGTCTCTCATGTTCATGTCCTGTCCGCCAGCACGGAGACGAGCATCTCCTCCTCCGTGAGGCCGGCGTGTTGTCCGATCAGTCTGTCCCCGGGTCTCTCCCCGGGCAGGGAAAAGGCGAAGTAGCGCCGCCCCGTGGCCACGCCCAGATAGTCGCCGAGAAAGTCGTCCAGTTTGGGGTGCGGCGTCCCCCGCCCCAGGAGGCCGCTTGCAAGCGCTTCCTCGCGGGAAAAGAGGCGGAAATCTTCGCCGCACAGTTCCTGAAACGCCGCCTCGAACGCGGCGCGGCGGTGGCTTTTCACGTAGAACGCCGCCGCGCGCGGCTCGATGGAGGGCGGCAGCACCAGCGGCTCCAAGAGCGCCGGGGTCTTCGCCACATCCACGGCCCCGGTGGTGTCGATCATGCCGTGGTCGGCGGTGATGATAAGCAGCGTGTCGCGCAGCTGCCCGTGCAGGGCGCTTAGCTGCCTGTCCAGCGCGCGGAACTCGGCGGCGGTCTCCGGCGCCAATATGCCATAGCGGTGCATCTTCGCGTCCGGCTGGTTCCAGTAGGCGATGGTGAACGACATTTCATCGCCGCGCGAGATCATCTTCAGCGTTTGCAGAACGTCCGCGAACGAGGACACGCGGTGGCGGAAGTCCGCACCATGCTCGGAGTAGGAATCGAAGGCGTAGAGCGTGTGCGTGCCGCAGACGCCCTTCATGCGCTCGAACACCGTCTCGTAGGGGATGAGTTCCCCCGCCGGGAACGGGCCGGTGAGGACGTGGCCGGTGTAGTAGTCCGCGCGCTTGAAGGCGATGACGTCGCTGGCGAACTCCTTCATGTAGAGGTGCCAGCCCAGCCAACCGCTTTCCAGCGCCGATTGGCCGCAGTAGTAGGCCGTGGTCGCCGCCGCCGTGGTGGGCGGGAAGATGCTGGTGACGGTGGCCACCTCGTGCGCGCGCAGGTAGGACGTTTCCGGCAAGATGGTCTTGAGCGGATAGCCGCCCATGCCGTCGAGCAAAAGCAGCATCACGTGCCGCGGCTTCGTGGCCAGAAAGGGCGCGAGCTCTGCAAGCGGCGGATGATCGAGCGGCACGCCGAAATAGCCCGTCAGGGCGCTGAGCGTGGAGAGGATGGAGCGGTCGTAATCCGGCCAAATGGTCTTCATCACAGTTTTTCCAGCGAGCTGTCCAGCCGCCGCAGCGTCTCCTCGCGGCCCAGCAGGTAGGCGATCTCAAACGCCCCGCCCGGCGTGGAGGCCAGCCCGGAAATGGCGATGCGCAGCGGCCAGAGCACCTGGCCGTTTTTCAGCCCCGTTTCGGGGATAAAGGCCATCACCGCGTCGTGCAGGCCCTGCTCCGTCCAGTCCTTGACGCCCTCCAATACCGGCCTGACCGCCGTAAGCGCCTGCCTGGCGATCTCGGGAGTGGTCTTCATCTTCTTGTGGGTGTAGAGGTCGTTGTCGAATTCCGGCATCTCGGCGAGGAAGCCGATCATGCCGGGGATGCGGTTTAAGACCTCCGTGCGCGCCTGCAAAAGCTCGGCCAGGCGTTTAAGGTCGAAGCGCTCGGGGTCGAGCACTTTCGCCATCCACGGTTTGGCCGCTTCGAAAAACGCCTCGGGGGAGAGCTTGCGCATGTATTCGGCGTTGAACCACGTCAGTTTGTCCATGTCGAAGATGGAGGGCGACTTGTTGAGCCCCTCGACGTCGAAGCACCCCTCCAATTCTTTGAGGGTGAAGAACTCGCGCTCGCTGCGCGGGCTCCAGCCCAACAGGGCGATGAAATTGATAATGGCGTCGCGCAGGTAGCCCATGTCGAGAAGGTCCTCGAACGAGGGGTCG
>DVGE01000260.1 GCA_018712885.1 Candidatus Pullichristensenella stercoripullorum
GCGCTTTGCCTCGCCGGAAAAGTTCAACGACCTCATCGACCATTCCAAGCCCGGTTTGCCGGTGAAGGGCGTAGTGCAGCTGCTTTCCTTCCTGCTGGGGCCGTTTACAAAGCTCACAGATCGCCTGACCGAGCTTCTGCGCCCCTCGGAGGAGGCCATGCGCGAGCGGGCGTTCTTTGAGGAAAGCACCATCCTCACCATGTACACCGTGGCCGGGGCGATCTCGGCGCTGGCCAACAACGACCCCATTTCCAAGCTGTCGGCCTCGTACACGGTGGACGGGGACGTGTCTCTGGGCATCAAAGACGCGGTCAAACTGACCATCCGCGTAAAAGACCATCACTTCACCACCATCAAGCAGCCCAGCGAAAAGCCGCGCGTAATCATGGAGTTCGCCGACATCGACCTGGCGCACGGGCTGTTCACCGGCACGGCCTCGACGCTGGACGAGATGTGCCGCGGCACCATCTACTTATCGGGCATGATCTCCATGGCCGACAACCTGAACCGCATCTTGGACAGGGTCTCCCTGTATCTGGCCTGAGGAGGACGAGCGCATGTCGAAATACCCTGAATACAGCCACGTTAAAAGCCACGAATGGTTTGACCGCGCCCGCGCCGTCATCCCCGCCGGCGTCTACGGCCACCTCGGGCCGTCGGAAGGCCTGTTTCTGCCGCTCAACAAATGGCCGCTGATCGCCTCCAAGGCCAAGGGGACGTATTTCTGGGACATGGACGGCAACCGCTATCTGGACTTCATGTGCGCCTACGGCCCGAACGTGCTGGGATACTGCGACCCGGACGTGGACAAAGCCGCCATCGAGCAGCTCTCCATCGCCAACTGCACCACCGCGCCTTCCTACAAGATGGTGGAGTGCGCCGAAAAGCTGGTGGACACCGTGGCCATGGCGGACTGGGCGTTCTTCATGAAAAACGGCACCGACGCCACCACCTTCAGCGTCATGCTCTCCCGCGCGCACACGGGCAAGCGCAAGATCTTTTTCCTTCGCAACTACTACCACGGCAACGACCCCTGGGCGATGCGCGCCGACTACCCCGGCATACTGCCCGAGGACGTAGCCCACAACGTGGTGCTTCCGTGGTTTGACATGGAGGCCATGGAGAGGGCTTACGACGCCTGCGGTGGCGACGTGGCGGCGCTCATCGCCCAGCCTTACGACCACGGGAACTTCTTTGACAACCGCGTGGCCTCGAAGGAATACTGGCAGGGCGTACGCGAGTTCTGCGACAAGCACCACATGCTGCTCATCATCGACGACGTGCGCGCCGGTTTCCGCCTCGATCTGGCCGGTTCCGACCACTACTACGGCTTCAAGGCCGACCTCATCTGCTTCTGCAAGGCGCTGGCCAACGGCTACAACATGTCCGCCGTCTGCGGGCGCGAGGAGTTCAAGGCCACGGCGGCTTCCCTGTCGTTCACTGGCTCGTACTGGATGAGCGCGGAGCCGTTCGCCGCCTGCATCGCCTGTCTGGAGAAGATGAAGCGGCTGGATACGCCCGCGCTGTTCCGCAGGCTGGGCACGAAGCTGACCGACGGCTTCAGGGAGGCAGCCAGGGCGCACGGATTCGATCTGGTGGTGTCCGGCGAACCGGCGCTGTTCTACCTGCGCATCGCCAACGACGACAGTTTGATGCTGCATCAGGAGTGGGTGGCGGAGTGCGTCTCGCGCGGGCTGTTCCTCGCCAGCCACCACAACCACTTCATCAACGCCGCCCTCACCGACGAGGACATCGCCCTGGCGGTGGACATCGCCGACGACGCCTTCGGCGTGGTGGAAAAGCGGCACCCGGAGTTGAAATAACGGAAAAAGTATATGGAGTTGATGGGGGTTGAATACGGAAAAGGAAGGCATCGTCGAGATATATGATACCTCGTTCGGAAAGGCTGTCGTCGTATCCGCAAATCACATATACAAGTTGGGAGATCAGATTCATATCGCCGGTCGCGACTATACGGTCAAACGAATCATCATGCCAACGCGCCCCGACGTTGCTAAGCGCTGCTCTCTGATCGTTGAGTAAGACTGAAAGAGGCGGTTGTGATGAAGGTGCGGTATGTCGGAAAGAGCTATGGCATCGATAGCATGACTGATGGAAAGACATACGACGTGTTGGAAGTTGATGAAATCACGGGCGGATTGCGTATCGTTGATGACAGCGGCGAGGATTATCTATATCACCCCAAAGCGCCAAAACCAAATGGAGCAAAAGAAGCGTATGGACACTATGAGATCGTGGAAGATGACGCAACGGGCTCTTTGAAAAAAGCAATTTACGGTTGACCGCCCCAGCGCAAGCATTGAAGGGACAGCTTAACATGAATCTGCGGCGGAGCGCGGGCTTCGCCGCGTTTTTTGAAGGGAGGAAAGCGCATGTGGCTGCGGCTCGACTTGGATGGCGTGGAGATGTATCTGCGCATACAGGGGGTCCGGGAAAGCACTTCACTGTATGACGACGCGTGGTGCCGCGTGTCCCTGCATCTGCAAAGCTCATGGCTCGATTATCATCTAAACGAACAGGAACTGCTTTGCAGCGAGGAAGTGAAACGACTTTCCAAGACGATTGAAGATGCATTTGCCAAGCGCCTGACAAAGAACGAGGAATTGGGGTTCATCGAGCCGGACTTCTGCTTTATCTTTTCCTGCTTTGATGTAGAAGGGAAGCTGTCATGGCCGCCCATGGCCGATCTGCACATTTCCTTCTGGGATGACGGCCTGACGGCCAACTACCTCTCCCTCTGTTTCGACGAGGCCGATCTCGACGCGCTGTGGCAATATCTGCGCCTTGTGACGGGCGAGGCGGACTTAAGCGACCCGCGCGTGCGCTTTTGGCTGGACAAGGGGGCCATTTTGCCGGAATATGGGTGCTGAGGGCGCGTTTTCGGCTTCAAAATGCTGTCGAATATGATTTTATTTAGGCTCTTTTCTACAACCGTTGCAATGCTTCGTGACAATGTATATAATAGTAGTACCAATACCGTACAAATGTGCGCTTTTGAGGTGAGAATATGGCGATGTACCCGCTGATCCTGATCTGCGACGATGACCCGGTGGTGCATGAGTCTTTGGGGCTGTATCTGAGCTCCGAGGGGTACGAGCATCAGTCCGCGTATGACGGGCAGCAGGCCTTGGAGATGGTGGAGAGCCTGCACCCCGACATGGTGGTGCTGGATCTGATGATGCCGCGCATGTCGGGCATCGACGTGTGCCGCACCATCCGCCAGACCAGCTCCATCCCCATCATCATGCTCACGGCCAAGGGCGAGGAGATCGACCGCATCCTCGGTCTGGAACTGGGCGCGGACGACTACATCGTCAAGCCTTTCAGCCCCCGCGAGGTGCTGGCGCGCATCAAGGCGGTGCTGCGGCGCTTCTCGGAAAAGACGCAGGATGAGGACAGCTCCATCATCCGCCTGCCGCAACTGGAGATCAGCCTGGAAAACTATCAGGTCAAGGCCGCGGGCAAGATCATCCCCTGCACGCCCAAGGAAGTGGAGATCCTGCACATGCTCTGCTCCAACGTGGGGCAGGTGTTCTCGCGCGAACAGATCCTCTCGCGCGTGTGGGGCTACGACTACTTTGGCGACACCCGCACCGTGGACGCGCACATCAAGCGCATCCGCCAGAAGCTGCCGCAGGAGAACGTGCCCTGGACGCTGAAGACGGTCTACGGCGTAGGCTACCGCTTTGAGGTCAACGCATGAAAAAGACGGGCTCGCTGACAAAGCGGGCGATCCTGTTCACGGCGATCATCGCAGCGACGATGGTCGTCGTCGCCTTGCTGGTGTACCTGCTCGCCTTCGGGCGCGGGCAGGACGGCATGCCCTTTGTCTGGTCGCTGCTGGTGGGGCTGGG
>DVGE01000261.1 GCA_018712885.1 Candidatus Pullichristensenella stercoripullorum
TTGTACTTTTCCAGCACCGCCAGCATGTCCTTGGGCACGAACTTCTCAAAATCGTAGACCATGATGGCCGAACCCGCCAGCCACTGCCCGTAGAGCTTGCCCCACACGGACTTCATCCAGCCGGTCTCCGAGACGGTGAGATGCAGACCGCCGTCAACGCACTGATGCCAGAACACCGCCGTCTGGATATGCCCCAGGGGGTAGTCGAAATTGTGGCCGACCATCTTGGGCATGCCGGAGGTGCCGGAAGTGAAGTACAAAAGCATGATGTCGTCGTGCTTGAGCGGCTCCGCCGGGCGGGGGAACTCGTCGGATTCCTCAGCAAGCAGCGCCTCAAAGTCCAGCCAGCCCTCGCGCTCGCCATCGACGATGAGCAGCTTTTCCACCGTCGGGCACTCGCTCAGGGCCTCCTCGCAGCTGGCGGCAAAGCAGCCTTCGGCGGAGGTGACCACCATCTTGATGCCCGCGCAGTTGGCGCGGTAGACGATGTCCTTCTTCGTGAGCAGATGCGTGGCGGGCACAGCCACCGCGCCGATGCGGCACAGGGCCATGATGGCGATCCAGAAGGTGTAGTGCCGGCGCAGGACCAGCATCACCTTGTCGCCCTTCTGGATGCCCAGACGGACAAAGAGGTTGGCCGCCTGTTTGGAAAGGCGGGCGATCTCGGCAAAGGTGAAGGCACGCTCGCGGCCGTCCATGTGCGCCCACTGCAGGGCGCGCTTTTCCGGCTCTTCCTCGGCGATGACGTCGAGCACGTCGTAGGCAAAGTTGAAGTTCTCGGGAACGTTGATGCGGAAATTGTGCAGAAAGTCCTCATAGGAGCCGAATTCCGGCTTCCTCAAAAAGCGTTGGTAGAGCGTCATGGTGTCTGTTGACCTCCGGTTATTTGATGACCACGGCGATGAAACGGCAGTCCGTCTCAACGGCATACATGGCGTGGGGGATGGACGAATCGTAATAGATGGAGTCGCCCGGGCCGAGATAGACCTCGTTGCCCGCCAGCACGATCTTCATGTGGCCGGTGAGTACGTAGTCGAACTCCTGCCCCTCATGGTCGTGCGCGGTCTTGGGCGCGCCCGTGGGGTCGTATTCCACGGTGACGATGAACGGCTCCGCCTTCTTGTCGCGGAAGTTATAGGCCAGGTGTTCGTAATGGTAGGCCTTGCGGCGGTCGAACGCCAGCCCCTTGCCCGCGCGGGTGAGGATGTAGCCCTTCAGTTTCGGGCTTTCGCCGGTGAGGAGGTCAGAAATATCTACACCCAGCGTCGATGCGATGTTGAACAGGTGGCTGAAGGAGAAATCCCTTTCGCCCGCCTCGTAAGCGATGTAATCCTCGAGCGGGACGCCCGAGCGCTCGGCGACCTCCTGCTGGGTGTAGCCCATAATCTCGCGCAGGTCGCATATTCGTATGGCGATGGCTTTGATGTTCTCGTTCATGGGGAAATTCCTCCTTCGTCTGATCTGCCGCCCGGAAAGACGGACGGCGAATGGCGTTCTATCGTCCCGCGAAAATTCGCGCAAGACGCAACACCGCGGGCGGTCGGACCGCCCTGCGCCGGGCTAAGTTTCCGGCGCTGTATCTCCATGCAGGGCGATCTGCTCGTTGAGCAGGTCGATGTCCCCGCAGCCGTGGGTGATGACCACGTCGCCCGCCTGCCAGTGGGCGCGCAGATAGGCTTCGGCGTCGTCGAAGGTGGGGGTGAGCATCGCGTCCACGCCGCGCTCGCGCAAAGGCCCGATGAGCATCTCCGAGCGGATGTCGCCCGGGTCCTTCTCCCGCGCGGCGCAGATGTCCGTCACCAGCACTTTGTCGGCCTTGTCAAACGTCGTCAAAAACTGATCAAACAGCGTCTTGGTGCGCGAATAGGTGTGCGGCTGCCACACGGCCCAGAGGGTCTTGTGCGGCTCCATGGCGGCGATGTCCAGCGCCGATCTGATCTCGGCGGGGTTGTGGCCGTAGTCGGTATACACCTTTACGCCGTCGGTGACGCTGGTCAGCTCGTTGCGCCGGTGCGCGCCGCGGAAGTTGTGAAGCGCCTCGGCCACAGCCTCCATCGGCAGCTTGCGCAGATGCGCCACGGCGATGGCGGCCAGCGCGTCGAGCATGTTGGCTTCTCCGGGCACGCCGAGGGCGAATTCGCCGATGGGTCTCCCTTCCCAGAGGGCGGTGAAGCGGGCGCGGCCGTGTTCGTCGCAGCAAAGCCCTTCCGGCCGCAGCGTGTTTCCCTCGCCCAGCCCGTAGGTGATGTGGGGAAGGCCGCTTGCGTCGATGACGCGCCTTACGCGCACATCGTCGCCCCAGCCGACGATGAACTTGGCCAGGCGCGCGAACTGCAAAAACGTGCGCTCGATGTCGTCTATGTCCTTGTAGCAGTCCAGATGGTCCTCGTCGATGTTGAGGATGACCGCCACGGTGGGGTAGAAGTGCAAAAAACTGCGGTTGTACTCGCAGGCTTCGAGGATGAACTCATCCCTGCCGCGCCGCGTGGAACCGCCGAGGAAGTCCAGTTCCCCGCCGATGTGCACGCTCGGGTCGCGTCCGGCGGTCAAAAACACCTGCGCCAGCATCGAGGTGGTGGTGGTCTTGCCGTGCGTGCCGCTGACGGCGATGGCGCACTCGCTGCCCTTCATCAGCTGCCCGATGAGGTCGCAGCGCTCCATCTGCGGTATGCCCAGCCGCGCGGCCTCGGCGCGCTCGGGGTTGTCCGGCGCGATGGCGGCGGAGTAGACGACCAGCTGCGCGCCGCGCACGTTCTCCGGCCTGTGGCCGATGAGCACTTTGACGCCGCGCGCTTCCAGCGCCTCGGTCTTGTGCGAGCGGGTGCGGTCCGAGCCGGACACCTCGTAGCCCTCGTCCCTCAAAAGGCCCGCCAGCCCCGACATGGAGCTGCCGCCCACGCCGATCATGTGTACGCGCTTCACATCGCCTATCTGCGTCATCCCGTCCACCTCCGGCCCGCGGGGGGCTTTGTTC
>DVGE01000262.1 GCA_018712885.1 Candidatus Pullichristensenella stercoripullorum
GTCCGCGACCGGCGAAGTCGAAACGCCCGCGCCGGGCCCCAGCTCTGAAAAAGAACAGCCGACCGAAAAGTCCACCGAAGAATCCCAAACTGAGCCTGCGACCGGCGAAGCTGAGACACCCGCGCCGGAACTTGACTCTGAAAACGAACGACCCATCGAAGAAACTACCGAAGAACCCATTGAGGGCTCCCAATCCGAATCCGCGACCGGCGAAGCCGAGACGCCTGCGCCAGACTCCGGCTCTGAAAACGAACAGCCGACCGAAGAGCCCACCAAAGAATCCCAAACCGAGCCTGTGACCGGCGAAGCCGAAACGCCCGCGCCGGAAAATACTCCCACCGGCCAGAGCGAAAGCGCTCAAAAGAAAAACAACACCGAAACGCCTGAGTCCGTCTCGCAGGCGTCCGCCCTGTCCGCGGCATTGAACAGCGCCGTGGCCGCGCCGACGCCGGTGGAGGCGCCGCAGATGATGATGGCGCTCGCCGCGCCGCAGGCAGCGGAAACATCCGCCGGGGACGAACCCGCCGTGGACAATGGCGAGACGGAATCGGAAGAAGATTACGCCGTTGCCGCTGGAAGCGCCACTTTGACCATCAACGGCGTGTCTGTCGGCGGCTCCGCGTATGTGAACGACACCGCCAACAACGCCATCCGCAACGCGCTGCTCGGCGCGGTGGAGCATCTGCGAACCAATTATCCCACCACGCCCGGCAGTCCCGTCGACATACTGGTCACCGTCGGCGAGGGCACCTACGAAGGCGGCGTCGACCTCGGCGCGGAAGGCGACGCGAATTCCCTGCGCGCAAAGCTCCTGGGATCGCTCGGTCTCACGGGCGAGGCCGAAGGCCCCATTGCCAACATCTCCATCGTCGCGGAAGACGCCATGGAAACGGACGCGGATGGCAATGAAGACCCGACCGCGAACGCCAGCGGCAGGGCCGTCATCGAGGGCGACCTCATCTTCGACGGCTTCAACACGCTGCTCGCCGGCGTCTACATCGGCATGAACAGCAAGATCAGCGCCGCCAACGGCGACCGCTTCGCCTATTATGGCACGGAACAGGACGACGATGTGGACATCGAAATCGACAGCGTCGGCGAAGTCATCGTCGATACTGGCGACGGCGACGATACCGTAGCGCTCACTGTCAAGCAGGAGCCGACCGTGCGTGTGGATGTTGACCCGCTGGCCATCCAAGACATCATCGCCACCGAGATCATTAACAAGGTCTCCTCCGGCGAAGTGAGCGGCGGACAGCTCGCCTCCCGGGAGGACTTTGAGCAGCTCGTGGTCGACACGGCGGAAAAAGTTGTCGAGGAAAGCGTCTCCGGCTCCGGCAAGCGCGAGCGCGCCAGGGTCACGGTCAATACCGGCGCGGGCGACGATGTGGCGGACGTAAAGGTCGTCAACACCACGGCCTTTGACGTGGAACAGGCCGTCAACCAGAACGCTTACAGCTTCGCCTTCGACCTCAGCGCCACGGATGTGGTCATCGACCTCGGCGAGGGCGCAGACGCAGCCACCGTCTCCGGCGGCATGAGTCTGCTCTACGGCCGCAAGGCGATCGAGGCCGCGCTCGATCACGCGCACGGCGCGCTGGGCGCGACGCTTGAGGCAAGCCGCATCTCCATCGACGGCGGCGCGGGCGACGATACCATTTTTGTGGATACCAGCGCCGCATACTATGACCTTTTCGGCGCGGATGTGCATATCGCCGCGGGCGATGGTTTCGACCGCGCGCATCTCACCGGCGAGCTGGCCGAGGCGGTGGACGTGGCCGACCGCATCGACGGCGACCTTGCGAAGCTCGACCTGGAGACGCAGGCCGAAGTGCAGGTGTTTGACGACATACTCGGCCACTTCACCGATGAAAACCCCGTGACGGCGGCGCTGGCCCTGCGCCAGACGCTGGCGATCGACATGTCCGGCGTCGAGGCCGTCACCGACCTTCTGGACAACAAGGCGTTTATCGAGCTGGATGGCAACGAGACGAATCTCGTCGCCCGGCCCTTCACGGACTACATACTCTCCGCCGGTCTGGATGGCAAGGTATCCTTTGCCGTCACCGTTTCGGGCAACGGCTTCCTCTCCAACCTGCTGGTCGCGGCGGCCCGGAACGCGACGGAAGACCGCCTCGTCATCGAGGATCTGAAAGCGGACGGCCTCAATGTGTTCATCATCGCCCCGCAGATTGAGGTAAGCGGCGAAGTTGTCGGCGAAAACGTCGCCTTTGTGGCGGAGTCGCTCAACACGGAGGCGCTCGACGCTTCCATCACCATCGCGGAGGACGAACTGACCGGCGAGGCGCTGGAGTACGGCTTCGATTTCATCGAGGCGAAGGAAACGGCTTCCATCTCCGTGGGCGCGGACGCGTCCATCCTCGCGGGCGGCTTTGTCGATCTGCGCGCGCGCACGTTGCAGACCGGCGGCTATATCGACCCCAAATTCGGCGAGTCCATTGACGTGCCGCACTTCGTGGTGGTCAAGCTCGGTTCCGCGACCATCGACATACTCGGCGACATCACGGCGACGGATGGCTTCGTCAACGCCCTCGCCAGCGCCCGCAACGAGTTTGATACCGAGAATCTCCTTTCCCTCATCCCGCTCTCCTTCGGCATGGGCGATGTGGAGGCAAAGGTCACGGTCGGCGGCGAGGCGCAGATCAGCGCCGGCGCGGGCGCACGCCTGATGAGCGATACCTTCGTCTATGTCAACAGCTATGACAAGGGCAGCTTCCCTAAATTCAACGTCTCTTTGGCGGGCAACGTCGTCACCGCCGATACAAAGACCATCGTTTCCGGCAGCGCCAGCGTCGTTTCCGCGGGCGATCTGCGTGTGGACGCGCGCAGCCGCGCCGCTTCCTACGCAATCAGCATGGCTACGCCCACGGACGCGCTCATGCCCACGGCGCGCAGCGGCATCTTCCTCGGCGCGAACTTCGCCTTTGCCGAAACCATGGCGCAGGTGCTCGACGGCGCGTCCCTTGAAAGCGGGGTGGGCAACGTATCCGTCGAGGCCGACGGTACGCTCCACACGCGCACCTACGCCATTTCCTCGCCTGTGAGCGTCTATGCCGTGGATGGTGAAGGCAACACCGTCGTGGACGCGGACGGCAACCCGGTCAAGGCCACGCAGACCGCCTCCGTCCTCAGCCTCGTAAGCGCGGTGGAGGAGATCCTCGGCCACGTGCCCAAGGAGCTTAACAGCACCAAGGCCAAGCTGATCGGCGGCATCACCGGTAGCAACAGCCTTGCCCTCAAGTTCGATTCCGGCACGGAGCCGCGCAAGGACGCGGTGACGCAGGCGAGCACGCAGTTCGTTGGCGCGCTCTCCATCGCCGCCGTCTTTAACGAAGTCAGCGCCCTCATCGACACCAGCGGCGGCGTCCGCGCGGCGAAAAACCTCTCCCTGCGCGCCGCGGGCGACACCACCTCGCGCCAGCGCTCGGACGGCTCTCTCTATGAGAATGCGTCCCTCATTACGCTGCCCGGCATCGGTCAGGTTCAGCGCACGCTCGACCCCAGCAACAACGCCGCCGGCGTCGGCGTGGCCGTGGGCGTGTTCAGCCATGATGTCAGCGCCATCATCCAAAATGGCACGGCGACCGCGAGCGAAGGGCTGGACGTCTCCGCCCTCAGCCGCCGCGTGGAGTCCTCCGTCGTCACCAAGGCAGGCCACATCCCCGCCACGTCCACGTTCGGCCTCGGCGGCGCGGTGGCGGTGCACATTGCCTCTGTGCGCAACGAAGCGCGCCTGAAGAGCGCCGCCCGTTACGCGCTCGAAGGCGCGGTCAACGTCGAAGCCGCCATCGCCCATGGCATGTTTGAGACGATCGGCGACGCCAGCGGCAAGCGCGTGCGCAAGGCGCTCGCGCTGGGTCCCGTCGATATACCGCTCATCGATACGCCCACCTATCGCGCGGACAGCGTCGGCGTCGGCGCGGGCATCGCCGTGGGCGTCATTGGCGTGGACGTCTCTGCCGTCATCGAGGACGGCGTGAAATTTAATAATAAGAAAGAACTCGATAGCCTCCGCGTGGCGGCCTCCTTTGCCGGCACGGAAGAGTTGCGCGCGGCGGCGGGCGCGTCCGGCGGAATCTCTGCCACGCCTGTGGCCGCCACGGACATCTCCGGCATCATGGTCGAGGCCTGCCTCGGCAAGAGCGACGAAGCGGCGAAGATCCTCGGCGACGTCTCTGTCACCGCGCGGGGCAGCATCGAGCGCACGCTGACCGCGGACGCGGAAGCGGCGGGCGCGCGCGTGGGCGCGGGCGCGGCGCTGGCGGTGAGCGTCTTTAACGACAGCGCCACCGCCGACGTGCTGCGCAGCCTCGACGCCGGCGGCGATGTGCTCGTGAACGCGGACAGCGTCAGCCGCCTGGAGGAAAACGTCAAGGCCTCCACCAACGGCGCGCGGCCCGCCACGACCACCACGGGCGGCGGCTCCAGTTCCGAGCCCTCCAGCACCACGCAGGAGCGGGACGACGCGCTAAGCGGCAAGACCGAGCCCTCCGGCACTACTGTCAACCCGGACGTGAAGGATCAGGCCGACAAACAGGCTGACGAAGCCCTCGCCCGCGGCGGCAAGCTGGCCGGCGACGTCAATACCAAAAATGTCAACACGCAGAACGTCTCGGACGCCTCCGCCTCGCGCCAGCGCGCGCAGACCTCGGAAGGTTCCATTCAGGTGGCGGCGGCCATGGCGGTCAACATTCAGAACAACCTCTCCCGCGCCAAGGTCTTCGACGGCAATGACGTGCTCGCCCTCGGCGACATCACCGTGCTCGCCCGCAACGATACGGACGCGGTCGTCGCCGCCAACGCCAGCGCCACGGACAGCCTCTACGGCGTCGGCGTGGCGGTCGCCGTCAACACCGTCGCCCATGAAAACATCGCCTATCTCGGCACCGGCCGCGTCTCGGGCGCGTCGCTGACCGTGGCGGCGGAGATCTATGAAAAAGAGGACGCGCAGGCGCTGGAAAAGGCCTATGAGGATCTCGTTTCCTTCCTCGCCCGCAACGGCGCGATGGGCGACCTCATCGACCTGCTCCGCAAGAGCGACTATGAAAGCAGCGCCGCCCATCAGCTCGACGAATTGCTGAAAAAGAGCAGCTGGACAGAGGAAGAACGCGCGCGCATCGCCGGGTATGTGGACGAACTGACCGACCGCGCTCTCTGGAAGGAAGAGGATGCGGCAACGCTGCGCGAGCGCGTGGACGACCTCATACTCGCCACCTGGGAAGCGGGCTATGCCGGCACGCCCCTTACGCGCGACCACGCCTACGCCATGGAGAACTACGTGCGCGAGGCGCTGCGCGCCCACTATGCGAATACGGCCGCGCCCGACGCCTCCCTCTATGGCGGCCTCTGCGCGCCGCTTATCGAAGAGCTGATCGCCGGCATCGACGCCTATCGCGCCGAGCAGGCGCACAGGCAGCGCATGGTCGACCTCGCCTGCGACCTTGCCGAGGGCAAGACGCTTTCCAGCGAGGATCAGGCCGCGCTCAACGAATATCTCGGCATGGAGGCGGATGCTGAAAATATGAAGGCCATCCGCGAGATGATCGTGGACGAGGCCATCGCCCAGATGACGGGGGAGGAGAGCGCCCTTTCGTCGGCCTCCGTCTATCCCGCCGCGCTGGGAACGCTCCTCAACGACCAGTTCGCCGCGCTTGCCAATCCGCAGGCCTGGCGGGAGATCCTCTATGCCTATGTCACCGGCGGCAGCTGGAATCCGGACCCGACGCTGGTCATGGGCGTCGAAAGGACCTACACGGCGCTCATCGAACTGCTGGGCGCGCGCTTTGGCAGCGGCGGAGAACTGGACGGCGTCGGCCACAGAATCTCCACGCAGGCCATCTCCGGCGTGGGCGCTTCCAGCGTCGGCGTGGCGGGCGCGGTGGCCATCACCGTCGCGGACGCCCGCTCCGAGGCCACCGTCGCCGCGCAGAACAATACCATCGACCTCACCGGCGACGCCGCCATCCGTGCCGACGAGGCGCAGAAGGTCTATACCACCGCCAGCGGTTCGGCGGACAAGGTGCTGGGCAACATCGCCAAGATGCGCACCGTCAACAACCCCGGCACCTCCGTGGGCGTGGGCGCGTCCTTCGCGCTCAACCTGCTCACCGCGGACGTGCGCGCCACGCTCGGCGCGGGCCGCGACCTCACCGCCGCCTCGTTGGACGTTTTCGCGCGCCTGCGCAACGATGTGGACACCATCTCCGTCGCCGGCAGCGACCCCATCGCCCGCCGCGACAAGGCGATGCAGGCCGTGCCGACGCTGGGCAACGCTGGGAACGCGGCCGCCCTCAAGGCGCAGGCCGAGGCCGCCAACGCCGGCACCAACACCAAGGGCATCTCCGCCGACGCATCCGTAGCTCTTGCCATCGTCGAAAGCACGGTGCAGGCGCTGGTGGACGCGGGCGCGACGGTAAAGACGACGAACGAAGAAGATACCATCGAGACGCTCCGCGAGGGCGCCGAGGGCGCAAAGCGCGCCAACGTGGCGGTGCAGGCCATGCAGAGCGGCGATTCCTATGCCGAGGGCAAGGCTTTCTCCGCCGGTTCCCGCGCCGCCGTGGGCGCGACGGTGGCCGTCAGCCTGATGAGCAGCGACGTGCTCTCCGCCCTGCGCGCCGACACCACCGCCGCGGGCAGCGTGCGCGTCTACGCGCTGACGAAGAATACAGACGAGGTCAACGCCGTCGCCACCAGCATTGGCGCGAGCATCGACCGCGTGCTGGAGAAGTTCCGTCTCGGCCTCAACTACGTAAGCCCCGGCGCCGGCCCCAGCAACCTGAGCGCCAAGATCGCCACCGCCCTGAGCGAAAAGGGCACGCCGCTGGTGGGAAAATCCACGGCTAATCTCAAGAAGGCCAGCGAATCCATTCCGCTTTCCAACAACATACTGCGCGTGTTCAACGTCGATCTCGACGCCGCTACCCAGCGCGCCACGGCTCCCGCCTCCTCGGCGAGCGCCGCGGCGAACGCCGAAAGCGGCGGCGCGGCGAAGCCGCAGGATGTCGCCATGAACTCCGGCACGCTCAACATCGCCGCCGCCATCGGCGTGGCCTACAATAACCACGCGGCCCTGGCCGAGATCACCGGCAAGGGCGTCTCCGGCGGGGATGTAGAGGCGCACGCCGAGAACCGCGCCAATTTCCGCACGCGCGCCAGCGGCGCGACGGCCACTTCCGCCTCCATTGCCAACGTGGTGGGCACGGCCGCGGCCATCACCGTCAACCGCAACAGCGCCGAGGCTGAAGTCGCCGGCTCCGTGGAGGCGGCGGGCAATTTGGACGTCTCCGCCGTCACCACCCAGAACGTCGACGGCAACTACATCGCCTACCTGGGCGCGCAGGCCGTCGCCCCGACGGTCGCCGCCAGCCCTGGCGGCACGCTCAACATCGCCGGCGCGGTCGCCGTGCTCTCCGCGCAGGCGCAGGCCGTGGCCCGCGTCGCGGAAAACACCGTCATCGAGGCCCAAAACGTCGCCGTCACCGCGCGCGATCAGAGCAAGCTCGGCGTGCGCGCCCTTGGCGTCAGCGCTGGCGGCGGCCAGACCGTGGGGTTCGGCGCCTCCTTCGCCATCCTTTACGCCGGCAACACCGTCCAGGCGCTGGTGGGCGATGGCGCGACCATCACGGCGAACTCCATGAAGGTCGTCGCCCGCCGCGAACACATCGACGAAAGCCAGTACCGGTTCCCCTTCGACGTTTCCGACCTCTTCACCGTCGGCGCGACTGAGGACAGGGACAAGGGCCTGTTCAACCTCACCATCGACAATGACATCTCCAACGTCACCGACCTCAAGTTCGAAACCACCATCAGCACAGACAGCATACTCGACGTGCTGGATATGCTCAACTACCTCGCCACGGTCGATTACTATGTCGAAGCCGTCTCCGGCACGGTGCAGGCCGGCGCATCCAGCCAGGCGGCGCTCGCCGGCACGGTGGCGCTGCTGCTGACGGAGAACGATGTGCGCGCGGACGTGGGCAAAAACGCCGCGCTCACCCTCGGCGAGAACGAGGATGCTGAGAGCCTGCGCGTCGAGGCAGACAGCGCTTCTTCCGCGCGCGTCATCGCTGGCTCCATCTCCGGCTCCTCCGCCAAGGCGGGCGTGGGCGCGACCGTCGCCGTCGCCGAGCGGCGCGACAGCGTCCGTGCCGGCGTGGGCGAGGCAAGCGCCGTGACCGCCACGGGCGACGTCGCCATTCAGGCGGCCGCGCAGAACGACATCTGGGCCGTGACCACGGCGGACGCGGTGGCCACCGGCGCGGGCGGCGCGGCCATCGGCGGCGGCGTCAACGTCATCCTCACCGGCACGAGCGCGCAGGCGACGCTGGGCGACCATGCGCTCGTCGATACAGACGGCGCGTTTGCCCTCACCGCGCAAAACGATGCCAAACTCACGCTCATCTCTGCGGACGTGGGCCTGGGAACGGGCGCGGCCGTGGCTGCGGGCGGCACCGTCGCCGTGCTCGTGAACGAAAACGCCACCGTCGCCGAGGCGGGCAGGGAAAGCGCCGTCACCGCGCGCGATGTGCGCATCGAGGCTGCGAGCTCCGACGCCCTTCTCAACATATTGGCCTCGGCCTCCGGCGCGGGCACATCCTCCGCCACCGCCGCAGGCACCATCGGCGTGGCCATCACCACGTCCCAAACCCGCGCCGAGGCGCTGGAGGGAAGCTCCCTCACTGCCGAAAGCGGCCATGTGCGCATCCACGCGAAAAACGACACGCAGTTCATCTCCGGCATGCTGGCAGCCACGGCGGGCAATGCCGCCGCCGCGCTCGGCGCGAGCGTCAGCACGCACCTGTTTGAGCAGTCTGTCATCGCCCGCGCGGGCGATCGGGCCGCATTGACGGCAAAGACGGGCAATGTATCCCTATCGGCCCTTGCCAACAACCGCTCCTTTGACGTCGCCGTGGCCGGCGCGGCCACGCTCGGCACGGCGGCGCTCACCGGCACGGTGCTGACCACCGTCAGCCGCACCGAGGCCACCGCCGAGCTGGGGCAGGCCGTCACCGTGCGCGCGGATGATTCCGTCGGCGTGGTCGCCGACGCCTCCGGCACGCTGGCGTCGGTCGGCGGCGCGGGCACAGTCAGCGCTGGCGCCATCGGCGCGGGCGCGACGGTGAACACTGTGATCGTCGAAAACGCCGTCACCGCTCAGGTCGGCGATCTTGCCGACCTCATCGGCCTGGCGGCAACGTCCATGCCCTCCATCTCCGGCGTCAGTCAGGCGGGCATCGCCATTCCCAACCGCGCCGAGCGCCGTCGCGGCGTGGCGGTGTACGCAGGCGGCGATTTCAAGCTCTATATGGGCGCGGCCAGCGGCGCGCTCGCCATCGGCACGGCTTCCGTGACCGGCGTGGTGAGCACGGCGGTGGTGCAGAACCGCATCCGCGCGCAGGTCGGCAACGGCGTGCGCATCAACGCAAGCTCCGCGGGCGGCGCGAGCGCGGCGGAAGGCTCGTTCACGCAGGCCGAGGGTTCGGGCGACGCGCAGGAAGCGAGCGTCGACGCGGAAGGAGAAACACAACTATACCACTTCGCCGGTGGCCTGAACATCGGCAACGCTGCCGGCGTCGGCGCGACCGTGGTCGTGCAGGTGCTGAAAAACAGCGTGCAGGCCGGCATCGGCGATGATGGCGCCGCCTTCGCCAGCGGCGATGTCCGCGTGGCGGCGCAGTCGCGCGCGCAGGTGGCGCTCGCCGGCCTCGCCTTCGGCATCGCCGGCACGGCGGCGGTCAGCCCGGGCGCGAACGCCCTCGTCTTTGAGGATACCGTTTCCGCTGCTGCGGGCGGCATGATCACCGCGGGCGGCAAGATCGAAGTTACCGCCTTTGGCGATACCGAGCTTTACAACATCGGCGCGGCGCTGGCGGGCGCGGGCAACGCCGCCGTCAGCCCCATCGCCATCGTTACCTACTTTAACGGCGCTTCCGAGGCCACCGTGGGCGCAAGCGCCGCCCTCGAAGCCGCGGGCGCGATCAAGGTCGCGGCGGATTCCAAACAGAACGTCGTCACCGCCGTGAACGGCGTCAGCGCCGCGGCGGTCGCCGCCGTGAGCGGCACGGTGTCCGTCATCGTCTCCAAGCGGCAGACGCGCGCCAGCGCCCTCGACGGCGCGACGCTGCGCGGCGCGAGCGTGGACGTGACCGCCACCGACCTCTACGATTTCTTCGGCGAGGCGGCCACCATCGGCGCTTCGGGCACGGCGGCGGTGGGCGTCACCGCCATGGTCAACGTGCTGAAAAACAGCGTCGAGGCAAGCCTTGGCCGCAACAGCATCGTCTACGCGCTCACGGGCGACGCCAACATCGCCGCCAAGGCCGAGCGCGACGTGGCCAGCTACGCCGGCAGCGTTTCCGGCTCCGGCACGGCGGCGGTGGGCGCGACCGTGATGGTCACGGTCATCGGCGACAAATTGCAGCAGGATGCCCGCGACGCGCTGATCATGCAGTATGGCGCGAACGGCGGCCGCACCTCCGGCGGCCTGGACATCGACGCCCTCATGGACACCTTCGCCAGCGGCAACGCCGCCGCGCGCGAGGCGCTTTTGGGCATGACGCTCTCAGAAGACCTCGCCGGCGACGGCCAGAGCGCCGCCGACCTGCAGGCGGGCGGCAAGGACGGCGTGGACGTGACAGGCGGCTACGTCTCCGAGGAATTTGCCACCGCCACCGGCGACAAGACGGCGGGGGAGGGCGAGGACCATACATTCACAAGCGAACAGAACGCCGACCTGAACGCCGCCGCGGCGCTCGGGCAGGCCGCGCGCGGCTATGATCCCATGAGCAGCACCGGCGCGTTCGTCGGCGCGGGCAGTTCCGTGTTCGCCGCGGGCGACATCCGCGTCACCGCGGACCAGCTTCTCACCGCCGACATGATCACCGGCACCCTCGGTGTGGCCGGCGTGGCCGGTGTGGGCGCGGGCGTTGCCGTGGCCGTTACCTATGCCGACGTCGCGGCGCTCGTGGGCGAGAACGCGACCCTCGAAGCGGGCGGCGACGTGGTCGTCGAAGCTACTTCCGCCTCCGCGCAGCAGGATCAGCAGACCGGGCAGGCCCAGAGCGTCACCAAGGGCCTTGCCAAGGAACTCGGCGAGAACCTTGCGACCTACGGCGTGCGCGCGCTCTCCGTCACCGCCGGCGGCGGGTATGTGGGCGTGTCGGCTTCGGCGGCGGTCATCGCCCTGGACGACGCGCTGCGCGCGGAACTGATGGGCAGCGTCCTTTCTGCGCAAAATGTCTCCATCCGCGCGGGCATGCGCCATGAAAACGTGCTGGCGGCGACGCTGGCGGCCAGCGGCGGCTTCGTCGCCGTGAGCGTGCCCGTCTCACTGGTGCGCGCGCAGGGCACGGTGCGCACGGGCATCTCCGGCGCGGGCAGCGTCGCGTGCGCGGGCGCGGTCTCCGTGACCACGGACATACTCTTTAAGAACCTTTCGGCGGCGGCGGCCTTTGGCGGCGGCGCGGTGAGCGCCAACGCGGCCCTTCCGCTCTCCATCAGCGGCGTCACCGGCGATACGTTCATCGCCCGCGGCGTCAGCGTCGATGCCAAAACGGTGGACGTCGCCGCCAATTCCGTCACCTCCGCGCGCGCGGCGCTGCTGGGCGTCAATGGCGGCGCGGTGGCGGCGGGCGCGGGCGTGGCCATCGCCATCGACAAGACCAGCCTCGCCACCTATATCGGCACAGACCCGCGCACGAATGTCGCCTCCGGCAGCGCCGGAACGGTCAGCGCCACGGGCGACGTGCGCGTGCGCAACACCATCGCCTCCCTCGCCGAACCGACCATCTTCGCCGCCAACGCCGGCGCGGTGGCCGCCTCCATCAACGTGCTGCTCGCCTTCAACCAGAGCGACGCCGTGGCCTCCATCGCCGGCACGAATGTCGCATCCGGCGGCAAC
This sequence comes from Candidatus Pullichristensenella stercoripullorum, assembly GCA_018712885.1. Lineage (GTDB taxonomy): Bacteria > Bacillota > Clostridia > Christensenellales > Aristaeellaceae > Pullichristensenella > Pullichristensenella stercoripullorum. Next base: position 11,924 of record DVGE01000262.1, read on the forward strand.
ATCGCCGTGGAAGGCATGCTTTCCGACGCCGTGGCCCGTGCCGACCTCTACCGCGCGGGCGCGGGGGCCATCACCGCGGGCGTCAGCGTGGCCTACGCGCAGATGCGCGCGATCAATGCCGCGAAACTGGACGGCACGGGCGTGACCATCCGCGCGGACGGCGATATAAACGTCTACGCCGGCACGCAGGCCGCGCCCGGCAAGGCGCTTGCCGAGGCCTCCGCCATGTCCGGCGACGTCGGCGCCATCGCCGGCGCGGTCAACGTGGCCATCGCCGACAACGATGCCCGCAACGAGGCAAAACTCCTCGGCGCGGCGTCGGCGGACAACGTATTCGTGGAAGCGTGGCTGCAAAGCGGCGCGCCCGCCAGCCTCCACGGGCTGAATATCGGCGCCATCAGCGTCGGCGTGGGCACGCTCGTTTCCGTGGACCGCGCGCAGAACCTCGCTGCCGTCGAAAACGGCGACCTTAAGGCAAACTCCCTGCAAGTCATCGCGCAGGCGGATCCCCTCGATGGGGAGAACGCGGCCAGCGTCGAACTCGTGCAGGGCGCGGGCACGCTCGTTGGCGCGGGCGTCAACGTGGCCGTGGCCTACGCGCGCGTGGAGAACACCGCCAGCGCCAATCTGATAAACCTCGAACTGTCGGGCGATCTGCGCGTGCTCGCGGAAGGTTCGGCCAACGCCGAAGCCAGCATCGTCAACGGCCCCAACATCCACGGCGTCGCCATCGGCGTGATGACCGGCTACGCCTACGCGCAGGGCGCATATGCGGCCCGCCTGACGCTGCCCGGCGGCGGCAACGCGCGCACGGACGGCATCGAGGTATCGGCCAACGTCAGGGCCAACGCCAACGCCGTGGTCGAGCCGTCCCTGGGCGGCGTGGAACTGGGCGCGGCCGCCGTCAAGGTCAACATCGCCATCGCCAGCGTCTCCACCGAAGTCACCGCCGCCATCGCCCGCGCGGGCGAGGGGACGCTCCCCGTCCTCAACGCCGCGGGCGGCGTAGTTGTGCGCGCGGAATTGAACGCCGGCGCGGATGCCAACGTGACCACCGCCAAGCTCGTCTTTGAAACCGTCAATATCGCCGTCAACGTCTCCTCCGCCAAGCTCTCCGGCACGCAAAAGGCGCTGGTGGAGAACGTGCAGCTGACCGCGCCCTCGCTTACTGTGACCTCGCTGCTCGATCAGAACGGCGGCACGGGCGCGCAGGCGCTGGTCGGCGCGTCCGGCGGCGCGAACGTCACCCTGCAGATGGGCGGCGTGGCCGCCAACACCGCCACCGCCCGCAACGCGCAGGAAAGCGCCGCCCGCGTCTTTGCCAGCATGCTGAATATCACCGGCGATCTCGACATCGAGACGCTCGGCAAGGTGCGCGCCGTGGCCGACGTGGAGAGCGGCACCACCGTCACGCTCCTCAACGTGGCGCTGATGCAGACCATCGCCCGCGCCGAGGCCGGCCTCTCCGCGCAACTCGAACTGGGCGGGGCCACGTTCAAGGCGGGCACGCTCACCGTGCGCGTCAATTACAACGACGAAGCCACCGCCAAGGTCGCCCCCGGCGGCTCGGCGGCGGACGTCTCGCTCGGAAGCCTTACTGCCAACACTGCCACGGCGGACGCGGACACCGCCGCGCAGGCCGGCATCGGTGGCAACGGCGCGCTCACCGTCGCGGGCAAGGCTACTGTCTCCGCCATCGGCGCGGGCGGGGCCACGGCGGAAGGCCGCACCGTCAAGGTGGACGTCACCGCCCTGCGCATCACCGTCAATACGGCGGTGGCCAACGCCGCAGGCCTGCTCGACGCGCGCATCACCGGCAACGCCGTCTACGACCTCGGCAGCCTCGAAGTGCTCAGCCAGTACAAGGGCGAGGGCGCGAAGGCCACCGTCGGCGGCCTGGCCATGGGCGGCGGCGCCAGCGTCAGCCTGCTCGGCAATGTCAACACCAACGTGGCCAACGCCGCGGCCAACATCCAAACCAGCGCCGCCATCCGCGGCGGCATGACCATCACCGCGCGCGACGGGCTGAGCGTGCAGGCGGTCAGCGCGGGCAAGGCCAGCGCCGAGGCGCTCGCCTCCAGCGTCAACGTGAACCTCCTCGGCATCGGCAACCTCCACGCCGACGGCTCCGTGCGCGGCTCCACCACCGCCGAACTCACCGCGCGGCAGGTGGACGTGCTCGCGGGCGACGCCGTCGTTTCCGCCAAAGACACGCCCAGCCTCCACGTGCTTTCCCAGCTTCCCGGCGTCAGCGTCAGCGTTATCTCCGTCAACGTCGCCACGGCGGAGGGCCGCATCGGCGAGGAGAACAGCACGCAAAGAAACAGCGCGCGCGCCCAAGTGGGCGATGGAACGACGCTCAACGTCCACGATGGCGATTTCAGCCTGCTCGCCGCCAACGAGCCGGCGAAGAACGAGATCGTCATAGACAACGGCCTCAACGTCGGCCTTGTCAACGTCACGGTGAGCTGCGCGGGCACGGAAACCTATCTGGAAACCGCAGCCACCGTCGGCAAGGGCGCGAACATCAAGGCCGTGGGCGCCTACACGCAGCTTGCGCAGGACAAGCCCAACGCCGCCACGCGCGCCAGCGGTTCTTCCATCGGCATCGGCATCAGCGCCGACAACTACTTTGCCGAGAACATCGCCGTCAGCGCCGTGTGCGCCACCGTCGGCGAGGGCGCGAACATACAGGCTCTGAACGGCATCCGCGTGGAGGCCGTCTCCGACGCCGTGCTCAGCGCCATCACCGACGCCGACCAGGGCGGCGTGTTCACCGAGGGCGTACTCAAGTCGCGCAACGCCGTGGAGCGCGAATTGCGCACAGAGCTTGGCCGCGACGTCACGCTCTATACGCTGGGCGGCGACATCCACGTGCGCGTCACCTCCGGCCAGCACGACAGCATCACCACGCGGACGCTCGACTCCGCCGCGCAGCTGATCGGCATTTCCGACGTGCGCGCGAATACCACCATCACCACCAAACAGTACATCGACCTCTATCCCGGCCTGCACGTCGAAAACCTCACCGGCGACGTCTACATCGTCGCCACGGCGGGCGCGGACAAGATCGAGAACTACTCCGAGAACCGCACCAGCGCCGCTTACGCTTCCCAGACCGGCAAGGCGGAAACGACGCTCGACCTCACCACCCACATCGTCTTCAACGACGAGGGCACGGAGCCGGAGCAGTTCGTCTTCATCGGCCGCGACCTCTGGTTCTTCAACTGGCTCAACGAGATCGATGTCAAAAACGAGCTGTATATCAGCAACGCGGGCTTCTCCGGCAGCATCTATCCCACCAACACGGTGCTGATCGATCTTGACATGCTGCTGGACGTCTGGTACGGCAAGACTGTGGCCAACGGCGGCATTCGCTACCTCAATATGGGCTACCACGAGGACTACAACGCGCCGGGCAGCATGCGCTTTGACAACCACGCGCGCCTTGATCTGCCGCTTCTCTCCCTCTCTGCGCTGCGGGCGATGATCGAGGGCGGCAATCAGAACACCGTGGTCAGCTTTGAAGGCAGTCTCCATACCTACACGCACAAGACCCGCAACCTCTTCACCGTGGGCGACGATTGCGAGACCCTCACCGGCTTCCTGGGAGAGGAAAGCAGCGGCATGCTCCGACGCTCGGATATCGAGTACACGCTCCTGGGCAGCGACAGCTTCAAGTACAGCGTCTTTAACTCCTTCGATGACGGCGTGAACAACAGCCTCATCCACGATTACGCGGACTTCCCCTGGCTGGGCATCCCGCAGATGCTCGAGGAGGAAGGCCCGGTGATCGTGGACATCACCGACGATGGCGTGACCGTCACCGGCGATACCGACGGCATCATCCGTGCCGCCTACGACGCCACCGCCGGCGCGTGGGTGTTCGAGCCCATCGTCAAGGACATCTACGAGGGCATGATCATCGAGAGCTTCCTGCCCGAGGACATCATCATCGTCAACCGCAGCCGCTCGGATCTCATCCTCCAGGGCATCGCCTTCGCGGGCGATGTGATGGGTTCAAGCTCGGTGAAGATCGTCTCCGGCCGCGATACCGACCTCTACATATGGGGCGACATCGCCCAGCGCATCGACCACCCCGACGCGCCGGACGGCCACTACTCCCTCTATGAGCAGGTCACCTGGTGGGGCCCCGAGGGCGGGCGCCTCTATCAGGGCCGCAAAAACGACATAAGCATTACCATCGACGGCGACGGCCGGTATACGCGCACGGGCGAGGGCAGCGAGAGTATCGAAATATCCGCTTCCCCGGACGCCTACACGCTCAAAAACATACTGCAAAACGCCGCCAACGTGGTCAGCATCCGCGGCCAGATGACGCTTGAGAACTGCCTGGAACACGTCATCTACAACGGCGGCCACGTCACCATCACCAACAACACCGCAAAAGACCTCATCTTCGAGGACGCGGGTTTTGGCGGCGGCTCCTTTGTCCAGTACATCGGCAAAAACCACTATCAGGTCATCACCGAACCCAGCGATTCCAGCTTCCGCGTCATCAACAACGCCGGCGGTGCTCTGCACTTGCGCGGCGACGTGACCACCAAGCGCTTCGAGGCCGTCTGGAACGGCGCTTCCGGCGATTTCACCCAGCAGGCGGGCACGACCATCCACGCAGACCGCATCGCCATCCGCAACGCCGCCAACATCGGAACGGAAGCGGAGAGACTCAACGTCTCCGTGCTGCCGGACGGCGTCGAGGCCCTCGAAGCCTCCGGCGACATCTGGGCGACGCTGGCGCTGCGCGCCTCCGGCTACG
>DVGE01000263.1 GCA_018712885.1 Candidatus Pullichristensenella stercoripullorum
AGACCGGGCCGTAGCCCGCCTCGCTGAGCAATACGCCAAAGGCCATGCCGAGAAAGATGTAGCCGCAGGCGACCGGCACCGTCCGCCTGAGGGCGTAAGCCATTTCCTTGCGCAAAACGACCGCCTCCGAAGAGTTATTCTATCACGGGGGCGTGTGGGTTTCAAGAAAAGTTTCGGTTGCGCGCGGGCAACGGGCATGGTATGATGATGGCAGGAGGGATGGATATGCGCAAGATCGTCGTGGTGGACTACCGGCCGGAGTGGGCGGTGGCGTTTCAGCGGGAGGCGGCGTGCATCGCCAAGGTGCTTGGGGAAAACATGGTCGCCATCCATCACATCGGCTCGACGAGCGTGCCGGGGCTGTGCGCCAAGCCCATCCTCGACATAATGCCCGTGGTGCGCGACATCGGGGCCGTGGACGGGTGCAACGCGGGGTTCATCGCCCTCGGCTACACGCCCATGGGCGAGTTCGGCATCCCCGGGCGGCGCTACTTCCACAAGGGTGGCGACGAGCGCACGCATCACGTGCATGTCTTTGCCGAGGAAAACAGGGAGGCCATTGAGCGCCATCTGGCCGTGAGCGCCTATCTGCGCGCCCACGCGGACGAGGCGCGCGCCTATGGGGAACTGAAAAAGGCGCTGGCCGCGCGCTTCCCCCGCGACTGGGAGAGCTATTGCGACGGCAAGGACGAATATGTGCGGGCGCTGGAAGCGCGGGCGCTTGCATGGTATCGGTCGCAAAAGGGATGAGGGGGAAAATAAAATATGGAGGAACTGAAGCGCTGTCCGCATGAAGAACTTACATTCGCGCCATCCCTGTGGCTGCGCGTGCGGGCGCTGGAGGCGTGGCTGAACGACAGGGCGCGGCAGGGCTGGTCTCTGGCGACGATGGACGGGCGCGACGTGCTGCTCGTGCAGGACGGGGCGCGGGCGCGCTATCGCGCCGTGCTGGTGCGCAGGCAGCGGGGCGTGGACTTCGACGCTGCGGCGGCGGATCTTCTCGCCCGGCGGCGCGCGGAGGGCTGGAGCTTTCTGGGCGCCTGCGACGGCGTACACATTTTCGTTGACCGCGAAGGGCGGGCCGCAGACTTTGAGGACGCGGACACCGTCCCAACGGCGCGCCGTCTGGCTGCGGGGCGGGCGGCGCTGGCGGCGCTGCCGTGGCTGTTGCTGGCGGCGTATTTCGTCATCATGCGCTTTTCTGCCGGCGGCTACGGACTTATGTCCGCCTCGCCGACGCTGATGTTGCCCATTTTGCTGCTCTGCGCGGCGGTGGCGGCGGGCGCATGGCTCGTTCGCGCGCGGAGGGCGCTGAAGGCGGACGGAACAAGCGGCGAGGCCGCGCTCTTTGCCGCCCCGAGATGGCAACGGTCGCTGTGCGTCGCGCTGTGCTACATCGTGCTGTTGGCGGTGGCGAGCGTGGGCGCGCTCCTGCCTGACCTCATGCCCAAGCTCTTGCCTGACCTCTGGCGCGGCGCGCCGCTGACGGAGGCGGAAGCGCCGCTGCGGACGGAGGCGGTCTACGGCGTGGCGGGCGCGTTCGTCAGCGAGGCCGAGTCCGGGAGCTTCTTCGTGCCGCGCGTGTCCTACTACGACGAGGAGACGGAGGGCGCTTCCATCTTCGGCAGGGTGATGGACTGCCGCTGGCCGTGGGTGGCGGGGCGCGTACTGGAAAGTCAGTTGGGATACGCCTCGGGCTATGAGAGCGTGGAAGTGGACGGGGCGAGCTTCTACCTGTGGGACGGTCTGGATGGCGGGAGCAACCTCGTCTGCCGGGACGGCACGCGCGTCTCTGATCTCGACCTCTCCCCCGCCATCGATATGGAGACGCTTTGCGCGGCGCTGGACGCGCGGGCGGAATGAACGGAAAGGAGGGTTCCCATGGCGCTTTTACAACTTGTACATTCTGAGCTGGTGACGCTCGCCCCCGACCTGTGGCTGCGCACGCGGGCGCTGGAGGCGTGGCTGAACGACAAGGCACGACAGGGTTGGTCGCTGGCGGCGATGGATGATGCGGATGTGATGCTCAAAGAGGACGGCGGCGGCAGGCGCTACCGCGTGGTTGCGCACGCGGAGGCGGGGCTGGCGGCGTTTCTCGAGCGCTGCGAAACGGAGGGTTGGCGCCTGACCGGTTCCGGCGAGGACGTATACATACTTGAGGACGCGGCGGGGACGGCGAAGGAGATAAAGGACGGTACGACAGAGGCCTACGTGCGCCGCCGCTGCCGGCGGAAGGCGCTGGCATGGGCGGGACTCGCCGCGGCTTGCCTGTTGCTGTACGCCATCGTGCGGCTGTGCGGCGACGGCTTCCACCTGATGCGCGGCGAAGGCGCAGGAGGGCTGGTCTGCATCGTATACTCTGCCATCGCGCTGGCAGCCGCCGCTATCTGTCTGCGGCGCGGGGTGCGCGCCATCGAGGGCGATGTTCGTCAGAACGTACTGCGGCGCTGGTGGCAGAAAAATCTCGTGCTGCGCGCGGCGGGGATCTGCCTTACGCTCGTTTTGGGCGTCGTTTTGGCCGTTTATCCGTTCCCGCCCGCCTATCCCAACGCGCCCCTGCCGGAAGCAGAAGCGCCCTATACGATCGAAAACGTCTACGGGCTGGAGGGCGAATACAGCGCCTATGAAACGGACGGCTCCTTCTTCGTCCCGGTACAGGCCAACTATGCTTCTTCCCGGGAAACGTTCCTTGGCAGGAGTCGCTTTCTGTCCGTGGAAATGGCCGGCTGCCGCTGGGAGTGGGTGGCGCGGCGCGTGTTCGACGCCTATACCGGCGATGGCGAAGCGCGCCCCGACCTTGCCGAGGCGTTGGGCGTGGACGCGCTGTCCCTGTCCGTTTTCTCCGCCGGCGGCAGTCTCCTGCCGCTCGACGTGACCATCCCCGGCGAAACGGCGGAATGGCTCCTTGCGCTGGCCGAAAACACAAGCTATCCTTACGCCCTGCGCCTGTGCTACCGCGACGGCCTGAATGTGGTGCACATCTGGGCGGAGCCTTATGAGGATCTCGCGCCCGGCGGCGCCCTTTACGAGGCCGTGCGGACGCGCAGCGCCATCTGACCCAAAAACAGGACGGCCGCCTGCCCAGGATCCGGGCGGGCGGCTGTTTTTTTGTCCGTCAATCGCTTTCCAACAGGTCGCGCACATCGATGTTGCCGATGGGGACGACCTCGCGGGGCGCATCCGCGTTTTCGTTCAGGCGCTTCTGCATCCAGACGACGTCGCGCCACTGGCCGTTTTTCCAGCCCGCGTCCGTGAGCACGCCGGCCTCGGTAAAGCCCATGGCCGCGTGCAGGCCAGTGCTGGCGGGGTTGGGCAGCGTGATGCAGCTGTACGCCATGCGCACGCCCTGCCGCCGCAGCATTTCCAAGAGGCGTTCCATCAGAGCGCGGCCAATGCCCCGGCGGTGGAAGGCGGGCGAGAGGTAAATGGTCACTTCCACGTTCCAGCGGTAGGCGGCGCGCTCCTTGTACAGGTGGGCGTAGGCGTAACCGGCGATCTCCCCGTCCACCTCGCAGACGATGTAGGGGTAAACGGCGGAGATGTCGCGTATGCGCGCGGCAAATTCTTCCAGCGCGGGCGGGCCGTCCTCAAAGCTGGCCGTGCCGCGCGTGTAGGGCGCGTAGATGGCGAGCAGAGCTTGGGCGTCGGCCTCCGTCGCCAGGCGGAATAAGCGGCTCATCTTTCCCACCCCGCGCGCAGTTTGGCGTTGAGCTTTTCGTAGACGCGCCTTTGCATCCACGGCTCCACGGAGGCGGCTACCGCCCCGTCGAGGGAAAACCAGCGAACGCCGCTGTTCTCGTCGGGCTTGTCGCGCAGTTCGTCCGCCTCGTCCGCTTCGAGAAGGTAGGTGACGTTGAGATGCAGGTGGGAATGTACGTACTTTCCGCGCTTTTCGTGGCCATCGACGGTGAGTATCTCCAGCGAAAAGACGTCCTCCGACGCGGGGCGCACGTGGACAAGGCCGCTTTCCTCGCGGGCCTCGCGCAGGGCGACGGAGAGAAGGTCGGTCTCGCCATCCGCGTGGCCGCCCAGCCACGACCACGAGCGGTAGATGTTGTGCCAGGCCATCAGCGCGCGGTCGCGGCGGGCGTTGACGATCCACGCCGAGGCCGTCATGTGGAAAAACGCGC
>DVGE01000264.1 GCA_018712885.1 Candidatus Pullichristensenella stercoripullorum
CGGCGGATGCGGCTTTTTCCGTCATCGCGCTCATCTGCTGACATTATAGCCTCTTTTCCCCGGAAAGGCAAGCGAAACTTCGGTTAATCCGGCACGAAATGGGGGTAGGGGTCGCGCTGTACCACGCCGGAGACGCCGTAGACTTCCCGGAGCAAGGCCGGGGTGAGCACGGCGGCGGGGCTTCCGTCCGCGTAGAGTCGGCCCTTGCGCAGCACTGCCAGCCGGTCGCAAAAGCGCGCGGCCAGGTCGATGTCGTGCATCACCAGCACCACGGCGCGCCCCTCCCCGGCCAGCGTCCGCAAAAGCCGCAAGATCTCCAACTGATAGCGTATGTCCAGGTTGGCCACCGGCTCGTCCAACAGCAGCACGCCCGCTTCCTGCGCCAGCGCCCGGGCGATGAGCACCCGCTGCCACTCGCCGCCGGACAGCGCGCGCGCCTCCCGCTCGGAAAGCGCCTCCACGCCGGTGCGCCGCATGGCTTCCCGGGCGATCTCAATATCCCTGCCGCTCTCGCGTCCGAGGCGGGGGATGTAGGCGTGCCGCCCCATCAGGACCACGTCCAGCGCCGTGAACCCCTCCGGCGGCGTCGCGGACTGCGGCACCAGCGAAAGGGCGCGCGCCAGCGCCCGCGGGCGCAGCGAAGACACGGGCGCGCCGTCCAGCAGCACTTCGCCCCTGCGCGGCCTGAGCGCGCCGCACATCAGGCGTATGAGCGTGCTCTTGCCCGAGCCGTTCGGCCCCAAGAGCCCCAGCACTTCGCCGCCGCGCGCTTCCAGCGATACGCCCAGAAGCGTCTGCTCGCCCCCCGCGTAGCCAAATTCGATGTTTCGCACGGTAAGCATCAGGTGCGCCCTCCCCGGTAACGGCGGATGAGTACGAGGAAAAACGGGCCGCCGAGCAGCGAAGTCGTCACGCCCACGGGCAGTTCCGCGGGGGCGAACAAGGAGCGCGAAAGCGCGTCCGCCAGCAGCAAAAACAGCCCGCCCGCCAGCGCCGAGAGCGGCAAGAGCGAGCGGTGATCGGCCCCCGTCAGCCGCCGCACCGCGTGCGGCGCGGTCAGCCCCACAAAGCCGATCACGCCGCTCACGGAGACCGCCGTGGCCGTCAAAAGCGTTGAGAGCAGCAGCGCCAGCAGCCGCACCCTGGGCGCGTCCACGCCCAGCATGCGCGCGTCGCCCCCGGCGCTGACGGCGTTGAGGTCGCGCGCGAGCGCCATGGAGCCCATCAGCCCCACGAGCAGTACCGCCACCACCAGCGCCACGTCGCCGTAGCTGGCCGAGGCGAAGCTCCCCAGCGTCCACATATAGACGCTCTCCAGCGCCTCATGGTTGATGGACAAAAGCCCCGAGAGCAGCGCCGAGAGGAAGGAACTGACCGCCACGCCGCACAAAAGCAGCGTCGTCAGCCCGCCGCGCCCCAGGCCGGCGATGCCCATCACCAGCAAAACCGCCAGCGCACCGCCGGCAAAGGCGCACAGGGAAACGGCGGAAAAACCCAGCAAAGACGCCTGCAGGCCCAGCAACATGGCCGCCGCCGCGCCCAGCGCCGCCCCGGAGGAGACGCCCAACAGCCCCGGCTCGGCCATGGGGTTGCGGAACACGCCTTGCATCAGCGCCCCGGACACGGCCAGCGCCGCGCCCACCACATAGGCAAGCAGCGAGCGAGGCAGGCGGATGCCCCAGATGACCAGTCCCGCCGTCGCGTCCGTCCCGCCCCCGCCAAGGCGCGAAAACAGCGCCTCCCACACGTCGCGGAAAGCGTAGGGCGCGCTGCCTGCGCACAGGCAGGCAAACAGCGCCAGTATGGAAACCAGCAACAAAACAGCGCAGGCGCGCGCCACATAGCCGCGCCTGCGTATGTAGGAAGAAGCGCGCATGCTATTCCCCGTGACCGTCGTCCATGCCCTCGTCGGCGGCAGTGTCGAGCTCCTCGTCGAAATTGTTGTCCGGGTCGTTTAAGTCGCTGCCGTCGATCAGCTCGTTGACGCGCACGCGGCGCTCCAGCTTCATCTTCTCCACCTGCTCGTGGATCATCTCCTTGACCTTTTCCGAATGGCGGACGTTCTTCACGTCCAGCTCCGGGCAGGTGTGGTCCGAGGAGCAGATATGCACCGTGCCCACGCCGAAGATGCGCTGCCCAAACGAGCGGCGCAGGCTGATGTCGCGGATGCGGTAGAGGATGATCTCCTCCGTGCGCAGGTTGAAAAGGCCGGTCTTGATAAACAGCCGGTCCTCGGAAAGCGAGTAGACGGTGAAGGTTATCGGCATGCCGAGTATGCGCTTGCGGTCTCTCCACAGGATCATTGCGATCACCTCCCTATCAGTATACACCAACGCGCCGCGAAAAGCAATTCCTTAACAGGGAAGGTGTATAATGAAAAAAACGGATCTGCGAGGGAAAAACTATGTACGAGTGTGTCCAAGTGGGGGAAAACACGTTTTTCATGGACTGCCCCAGCCGCGTCGGCATCTACCGCGACGGTGGGGCGGCATGGCTTATCGACTCCGGCAGCGACAAGGACGCGGCCAAAAAGGTCTTGAAGATACTGGACGACCTCGGCCTGCGCCTCGAGGCCGCCATCGTCACCCACTACCACGCCGACCACACTGGCGGCGCGGCGCTTTTGCAGCAGCGCACGAATTGCCGCCTCTACCTGACCGCGCCGACCGCGCCGGGCGATTTTCCGGAGATCAACACCGCCCTGCTCTTCGGCGCGCACCCGCCCAAGCCGCTGCGCACGAAGTTTTTCCTGGCGCAGAGCGCCCGCTACGAGCCGGTCGAGACCGCGCCGCTGCCCGAGGGCATGCGCCTTGTCCGTCTGGACGGCCACGCCTTCGCCCAGCTCGGCGTCTGTACGCCGGATGACATCTGGTTCCTCGGCGACGCCGTAGCCAGCGAACATACGTTTGACAAGTACAAATTGACCTACCTCTACGACGTGGAGAAGTTCTTGGCGACCCTCGATACGGTCGCCAACCTGCGCGGCAAGCGCTTCATCCCCGCCCACGTCGCGCCCTTTGAGGACGCGGCTTCCATCGTCGAGCGCAACCGCCGCTGGGTCTATGAGACGGGCGACTGCATCGTCGAGCTGTTGCGCGCGCCCATGACCTTTGAGGCGCTCCTCAAGGCCATCTTTGACCGCTACGATCTGCAGATGACCTTCGGCCAGCACACGCTGCTGGGCGCGACCGTGCGTGCCTTCCTCACCTGGCTGATGGACGCGGGCCGCGTCAGCTACTTCTGCGAAGACAATCTGCTTTACTGGAAGGCCGCGGAAGCGGGGGAGGCGCAGTGATGTTCGGCCCCGACCCCAATGCCATCCACCCCAACCCCGCGGTTCCCAGCGTCTGCTTCATCAAAAATACCGTCACGCGCCCCAATATCATCATCGGCGACTACACCTATTACGACGACCCCGTGGACTCGGAACACTTTGAGGAACACGTCACCCATCATTACGAGTTCCTCGGCGACAAGCTCGTCATCGGCAAGTTCTGCGCCATCGCCCGGGGCGTGACGTTTATCATGAACGGCGCCAACCATCGCATGTGCTCGGCGACTACCTATCCTTTTAACATCATGGGCGGCGACTGGGAGAAAAGCACGCCGCGCCTGGAAGACCTGCCCTTCAAGGGTGATACAGTGCTCGGAAACGACGTCTGGGTGGGCGAGCGCGTCACCTTCCTGCCCGGCGCGCGCGTGGGCGACGGGGCCATCATCGGCGCGGGCGCGGTGGTCGCGGGAAATATCCCCGCCTACGCCGTAGCCGTGGGCAACCCCTGCAAGGTGGTGAAGATGCGCTTTGACGAGGCCGCCATCCGCCGCCTGCTCGCACTGCGCTGGTGGGACTGGCCAGCGGAGAAGATCTTTCAAAACCTCGAAGCGCTCACAAGCGGCGACCTTCATAAGCTGCTGCCCCTGTGACCAAACGCCCCCGAAAGCCGAGCGGCTGTCCGGGGGCGTTTTTGCCGGGAAGACCCGCAGTCATCCGTTTTTGCCCGGCGCGGGATGTTCGATGTGCTCGCGCAGCGCCTTTTCGCAGAAGTCGCACAATTCCCCGGCAAACTCCGCGTCCGCGCTCTCGGCGACGATGCGGCACAGGGGGCGCTTTTCGTCCGGGCAGACCCACGCCCATCCCCTGTCGCGGCGCAGACGGATACCGCCGCCCAATTCAGCGTCCTGCTCGATCTCGGAGAGCGCCCGCAGTGCGCGACCGCGCTCGTTGTCCGTCATCTCCACCGTGCGGCTCATGCGGTGAACGCGCGGCATCTCTTCCCGCCACAGGCTCAGCGTCAGCCCGGCGCGAACGAGGGCGGAAAGGGCGCGCAGGGCGAAGTACAGCCCGTCGCTGAACAGCAGAAACTGTTCCGACCGCTCGCGGGCGAGGGCATCCAGCCAGCGTCCCCTTTCCATGGCGGCGAACTGCGCCCGCGCCCCCTCGTAGCGCGCGCAGAGCGTCTCCACGGCGCGCGTGAAGCCCGTGGGCAGCAGGAGCGCACGTTCGCCGCTCTCCAGCGCCGTCCATGCGAGCAGCAGTTGGTTTTCAGCCTCGGAGAGCGATCCGTCCGCGCCGGAAAAGGCGGCGCTTTCGCCGCTCGCGTCCAGCCAGACGCCCACTTCGTCGCCCTCCAATTCCATCATTTCCTCTTCCCACTCGCAGCGGGCGCGCAGCCCGGCGCGCCGCAGGGCCTTTTCCGCCAGGTCGAGCAGGTGCGCGTCCTCGGCAAACACCGCCAGCGGCGGCGCGTCCTCCGGGGCGGCGTCAAAGGCGCGCTCCAGTGCCGCCACATAGCCCAATTCTGTGCGCCCGGCGCTGAGCATCGGCCGGGTGATGCCGGCAAACGGCCCGGAGAAATCCTGCCGCAGCAGCAGGGCGTTGAGCGCGCGCCGCTTCCTGCGCTCCATGGGTGCGCCCGCCCCCGTGAGGGGCAGGAGCTGATCGCTGCCCACCAGCGCCGCCCCGTCCGCGCCGAGCGTGCGCAGCGCGTAGCGCAGTTGCGGCACGGTGCAAACGCCCGCGTCCACCACCTGTACGCCCTGGGACATCAGCCCCGCGGCGCAGGCGTGGAACAGCGCCAGCGACACCGCCGAGCGCGTCCTTGCCAGCAAAAACTCGCCGGGCCGCAGGCAGGCGGCCAGCGCCTGCGCCGCGCGCGTGGCCTGCGCGGGGTCTGAAAGCGGCAGGCTGTCGCCGCGAAAACCGCGTTCCGCGCCCGCGCCCCAGACGCGGTTGCTCTCCAGCCGTTCGCCCTCGCAGACGGCCTTGTACGGCCATACCTTGACGCCGGGCAAAAGCTGCGCGCGCGCCAGCGCCTGTGCGCCCGTGCCCAGCGCGCAGCCCTCAAACGCCTGCGCCTGCGCGTCCAGCAGCGCGTGTCCGCCCAGCACGCAGCCGCGCGCCTGCGCCTCGCGCCCCACGCGCGCGCCCGGCCACAGCACGGAGCGCTTGACGCTGGCGCGCGCCTCCACCACCGCGCCCGCGCCGATCACGGC
>DVGE01000265.1 GCA_018712885.1 Candidatus Pullichristensenella stercoripullorum
TATCGCGCCGAACAGTGCGTATCGCGGGAAAATGTCAACGATAGTGATTCGCCGGGGAACCCCTCTGCGCGAGCGCGCCCCCCGGGGGACGGTTTCGTGGCAATGGCAGTACGCCGGAAGCCCCCCTGCGCGCCGTCGGTCGTTTGGCATATCACGCCGGACGCCGCGCATCGCGGGAAGATGTCGAGGATAGTGATTCACCGGGGAGCCCTCTCTGCGCGAACGCACCCCGGGGAAGGCTTCATGGCAATGGCGGCTCACCGGAAGCCACCCCTGCGCGCCGTCGGTCGCTTGGCATATCACGCCGGACGGTGCGCATCGCGGGAAAATGGCAACGATAGTGATCCGTCGGGAAACCCCTCACTGCACGAACCGCGCCCCCGGGGACGGTTTCGTGGCGGTGGCAACTCGTCAGAGCGTCCCCCTGCGCGTCGTCGGTCGCTTGGCATATCGCGCCGGATGGCGGTCTCGCAGCAAAGGCGGCTGCCACGGGAGCGTTTTGTCGGAAAGGAGGCGTCAGGCGCATGCTTTCCGGGCGATGAAAACCGTTCATACTGCGCGCAGGGAACAGACGGGTGGGCTTTCATCCCGCGCCAGGACAGCCCCCTCGGGTGGGTCGCCTTGCAGCCCCGTGCCGCCGCTCACCCCTCCGCGTCGAGACGCTTTTCCAGGCACACCAGCCGGATCTGCCCCAGGCCGTTGAAGTCGCAGGGCACGACGTCGGCCTCGCGGTAGCCGAGGCGCGCGTAGAGGGCGCGGGCGGGAGCGTTGATCTCATTGGTGTCCATGCGCAGGCAGCGACAGCCGCGCTCGCGGGCGTAGCGCTCGTAAAAGGCCACGAAGCCCGTGCCGACCCCCTGACCGGCGCGCGCGGGGTCGACCACCAGCGTGTGCAGCACCATGACCGCGTCTTCCGTCGCCGCGTAACGCCAGCGTGCCAGCGCGTATTCCGGCACCTGCGCCTGATCGACGCGCGCGGCGGCGACGATCTGCCCCTCGCGTTCGTCCACGAACAATTCGCCGGCCAGGAGAGCCTCGCGCGCCGTCACCTCCGTAGGATAAACGCCGCGCTTCCAGCCAGTCGTGCCCGCGCCCGCCTCCTCGCGGTCGTGGATGCGCTCGTAGAGGGCGGCGACGGCGGGAATGTCGCCCGGCGCGGCTTTGCGGATCATAAAAAGACCTCCTGTTCATCGGCGCGGCGTCCGGCGGGGCGCGGCAGTATATTTCCAATGCCATTATAGCACACGCGGCGGTTTCTGTCGAACGGAGTCCAGGCGAATGAGGCGGGAACAGGCGGCGTGGAGGCGTTTTCGCGCGCGGCGAAGACCACTCGCCCTTCCCGCTACCCCCATATTCCCCCGCCATCCCGCGGGGAGAACGGCGGGCTCTGCCCGCACCCGCCCAAGGGACCAGTCCCTTGGGTATCCCTTTTTGGGGGACGGCCTACATCTCCCCCGTCTCCCCATCCCCCAAACGCCGCAGGCGGCAGGCCCCTGCGCGTGGGCCTGCCGCCGTCTGCTCCCACCACTGCCCCAACCGAACCGAAACGCAGCACCCAAGCCCACTGCTCGTGGGGCTTGGGTGCGTCGACCCGGAGCCGAAGGCACTGGCCGCCGGCACTGCCGGCTAGTAGGCGAGGACGCCTTCGAAGGCTTGGGCCGTTTCGCCGGTCAGGTAGGCGCGGCCGCGCTCGATGCGCACGATCAGGTCGCCGCCGGGGAGTTTTACCGTGATGTCCTCGCCCTCGGGGCATTTGCCCAGCTTTACCGCCGCGGCCGCGGCGGCGCAGGCGCCCGTGCCGCAGGCAAGCGTTTCGCCGTTGCCGCGCTCGTAGACGCGCAACTTGATCATGCGCTCGTTGACCACGCGGGCAAACCCGGCGTTGACGCGCTCGGGGAAGATGTCCGCGTTTTCAAACAACGGGCCGATCACCTGCAGATCCAGGGCGTCCACACGCTCGACGAACGTCACGCAGTGGGGATTGCCCAGGGATAGACAGGTGATGCGGAAATCGCGCCGCCCGATCTCAATGAGCCGGTCCACCACTTCCGAACCGGGCAGGGCCACGGGCACGCGCGCGGGCTCGTAGACCACCTTGCCCATGTCCACGCGCGCGGAGGTCGCCTTGCCGTCTGTGAGGAAGAGCTGGACGCGCTTGACGCCGCCGCCGGCCTCGATGCGCACTTCCCCGCCCGCGGCCAGTCCACGGTCGTGCAGGTACTTGGCCACCAGCAGAAGACAGCCGCCCGCCATGCCGCCGGGGCTGCCATCGCGGTTGAACATGCGCATTTTCGCGTCGGCAATGTCGCTCTTTTCGATGAGGGCGATGCCGTCGCCACCCACGCCAAAGTGCCGGTCGCACGCGCCCACGCACAGCGATTCGGCGCAGGATACCTGCCCATTGCGGTTGTCGATGACGATGTAGTCCGTGCCGGCGCACTGCATCTTGGCAAAGCGCAATTCGCTGCGCCTTGCGCGCATGTGGCAGAGATCGACCAGCTCGGTGTTGCGCTCGTTATACCGGCTCTTTAAGATGTCCGCCAGCGCGTTGGCCGTGTCCAGCGAGGTCAGACAGGCGATGGACTTGGCCAGCGCCCGCCGGTGCAGGGCGATGTACTCGCGCATGGTGTCGTCGCGCAAAGCGCCCGTGTAGACCACATAGCTGACCTTGCCGCTCTCGATGAGTTCAAACGCCTCGCCGCTTGCGCCGATGTCGGGGATCTCGGTGACGTCGATACCCAACTGGCGGATGGCCTGCGCCGTGGTGCGCGTGGCGTACATCTTCGCCTTGAGGTCGAAGAGCTTCTTGGCCAGCGTCACCAGATCGTAGTGGTCGTGATCGTCCACGGACAAAAGCACGGAAAGCGGCTGCCCCGCCTGCGGCACGCGGATGCCCGCCGCCGTCAGTCCCTTGAACAGGGCTTCCTCCATGCGCTTGCCCAGCCCCAGCACTTCGCCGGTGGACTTCATTTCCGGGCTTAGATAGGCGTTGGCGTCGGTGAGCTTTTCAAAGGAGAACACCGGCACCTTGACGGCAAAGTACGGCGGCGTGCGCTGCAGGCCCGTGCCGCAGCCCAAATCGCGCAATTTCGCGCCCAGCATCACCCGCGAGGCGATGTCCACCATGGGGATGCCCGTCACCTTGCTGATGTAGGGGATGGTGCGCGAGGCGCGGGGGTTGACCTCGATGACGTAGAGCCGCCCCTCGTAGATCAGGTACTGTATGTTGACCAGCCCCCGCGTGCCCAAGGCCAGCGCCAGCTTTTCCGAACAGGAGACCAGTTCGGCGCGCATGGCGTCGTTTAAGTTGTAGGGCGGATAGACGGCGATGGAATCGCCCGAGTGTACCCCGGCGCGCTCGATGTGTTCCATGATGCCGGGGATCAGCACGTCCTCGCCGTCGGAGATGACGTCCACCTCCAGTTCCGTGCCGGGCATGTACTTGTCCACCAGCACGGGGTCGTCCGCGCCGCCGCGCAATATCATGCGCATGTAGGCGCGCACCTCGCCTTCATCGTAGGCGATGGTCATGTTCTGCCCGCCGATGACGTAGCTCGGCCGCACCAGCACGGGATAGCCGATCTCGGCGGCGGCGGAAACGGCCTCCTCCTCGCTCAAAACGCCGCGCCCCGCCGGGCGGCGGATGCCGAGGCTGCCGAGCATGCCGTCAAAGCGCTCGCGGTCCTCGGCCAGGTCGATGCCCTCGGCGGAGGTGCCGAGGATGCGCACGCCGTGGCTGTCTAAGCACTTGGCCAGCTTCACCGCCGTCTGCCCGCCAAAGGCCACCACCACGCCCACCGGCTGCTCGCAGGCGATGACGCTCAATACGTCCTCCTCCGTGAGCGGCTCGAAATAGAGGCGGTCGGCGGTGTCGTAGTCCGTGGAGACGGTTTCCGGGTTGTTGTTGACGATGACCACCTCATAGCCCATGCGCCGCAGCGTGCGCACGCAGTGGACGGAGGAATAGTCAAACTCGATGCCCTGCCCAATGCGGATCGGCCCGCTGCCCAGAACGATGATCACCGGCTTGCCCGAGCGCTGGAAGCGCCGGGAATCGCAGAAAACATCCGTGGTGGCGTAGAAGTAGGGCGTTTCGGCGGCGAACTCGGCGGCGCAGGTGTCCACCATCTTGTAGGAGAACTGGAACGCTCCGGGAATTTCCACGCCGAGGCGTTTGAGCGCCTTGTCCGTGTAGCCGAGGCGCTTGCCCTCCTCGTAGGTGGGGTGTGCCTCAAAGTCCGCCAGATGCTTGAGCTTGGCAAGGAAGAAGCGGTCGATGCGCGTAAGCTCGAAGATGGTGTCAAAATCGACGCCCTTTTTGATGGCCTCGAACACGGTAAACAGCCGCCGGTCGTCCATGTCGCGCAGGCGCTCGAGCACGTCGCCCTCCGCGGGCAGATTGAGCGTATCCATGCCGATCTCCGCGCCGCGCACAGCCTTCATCAGCGCCATTTCAAACGAGGGGGCGATGGCCATGACCTCGCCGGTGGCCTTCATCTGCGTGCCCAGTTTCCGGCTGGCGCTGGAAAACTTGTCGAACGGCCAGCGCGGGAACTTGACCACCACATAGTCCACCGCCGGCTCGAAGCAGGCGCAGGTCTTGCCCGTGACGTCGTTCTTGATCTCGTCCAGCGTGTAGCCCAGCGCCAGCTTCGCGGCGACCTTGGCGATGGGATAGCCTGTGGCCTTGGACGCCAGCGCCGACGAGCGCGAGACGCGGGGATTGACCTCGATGACGGCGTAGTCAAAGCTGTCCGGGTCGAGGGCGAACTGGCAGTTGCAGCCGCCGACCACGCCCAGCTCGGTGATGATCTTCAGTGCCGCCGTGCGCAGCATCTGGTATTCGCGGTTGGCCAGCGTCAGCGCCGGGGCGACGACGATGGAATCGCCGGTGTGTACGCCCACGGGGTCGAAGTTCTCCATGGAGCAGACGGCGATGGCGTTGCCCACGCGGTCGCGGATGACCTCGAACTCGATCTCCTTCCAGCCGTAGATGTACTTTTCGATCAGCGCCTGATGGATGGGGCTGGCCTCGAGGCCGCCCGCCGCCACCGCCTTCAATTCTTCGGCACTGTAGGCCACGCCGCCGCCCGCGCCGCCCAGCGTGAACGCCGGACGCACGATGACGGGGTAGCCGATCTTTTCAGCAATGGCGAGCGCCTGCGTGACCTCCGTGGCCGTGGCCGAGGGGATGAGCGGCTGGCCGATCTTCTCCATGGCCTCCTTGAACAGTTCGCGGTCCTCGGCGCGGTCGATGGCCTCCACCGGCGTTCCCAGCAATTTCACGCCCATGCGGTCGAGGAAACCCTCGTGGTAGAGCTGCGAGGAGATGGTCAGGCCCGTCTGCCCGCCAAAGCCCGCCAGCAGGCCGTCCGGCCGCTCCTTTTCGATGATGCGGCGGATGGTCTCGGCGGTCAGGGGCTCCAGATAGACCTCGTCGGCGGCGAAGGAGGTCGCGTCGTCCGCGGCGGGGCGGTCGGTCATGATCGTCGCCGGGTTGGAGTTGACCAGCACCACTTCCAGCCCCGCCTGCTTGAGCACGCGGCAGGCCTGCGTGCCCGCGTAGTCGAACTCCGCCGCCTGGCCGATGACGATGGGGCCGGAGCCGATGAGCATCACTTTTTTGATCCCGTCAAGCATCGGCATGCGCGTTCCCTCCCATCATGGATACAAAGCGGTCGAAGAGCGTCTCCGCGTCCTGCGGGCCGGCGCAGGCCTCGGGGTGGAACTGCACGGAAAAGGCGTTCATATCCGGGTAGTCCAGCCCCTCGCAGGTTCCGTCGTTGGCGTTGATATAGCGCAAAACGCCGGGCGCGCCGTCCGTCTTGACGGCATAGCCGTGGTTCTGCGAGGTGATGAGCGTGCGCTCGCCCATCAGGTCGCGCACCGGCTGGTTCGCGCCGCGGTGACCGTACTTGAGCTTCACCGTCTCGCCGCCCTGCGCAAGCGCCATCAATTGATGCCCAAGGCAGATGCCGAACACGGGCAGTTTGCCCATCAGCTTTTGTATCTGCTTAATCTCAAAGGCGTTCTCGGCGGGGTCACCGGGGCCGTTGGAGAGCATCACGCCGTCGTAGCCGCCGGAAAGCACGTCCTCCGCCGCCGTGTCGTGCGGCAAAATGCTCACGTGGCAGCCGCGCCGGTTGAG
>DVGE01000266.1 GCA_018712885.1 Candidatus Pullichristensenella stercoripullorum
GGTGGGGGAGCAGATGGCCTATTCGACCTCGCTGTTTGAACTCGTGCCCGAGGAAGAATACGCCCGCTACACCCTTTACGGCCGGATCACGCTGCTTTCCTACCCGGTCGTCTCCGTCCTCTCCATCCTCATCGCCGGGGTGCTGTTCTACCGCCGCAAGTTGAAGCGGCCCCTGCGCCAGATCGAGGAAGCCGCCGGCCGCATCGCCCAAAACGACCTCGATTTCACCATCCCCGCGCTGGAAAAGGGCAACGAGATGGACAAAGCGCTTGCCGCCATGGAGAAGATGCGCTTTGCGCTTTCCGCTTCCAGCCGCGACCTCTGGCGCACGCTCGAACAGCGCCGGCAGATGCAGGCCGCCTTTTCCCACGACCTGCGCACGCCGCTGACCGTCCTGCGCGGGTACAGCGACTTTTTGAAGAAGTACGCCGCCGGCAGCCTGACGCGAGAAAAAGTGCTGGATACGCTCGCGGTGATGGACGGCCACATATCCCGCCTCGAGCGCTACGCCGCCACCATGGGCGAGGCGGCGCGGCTGGAAGAAGTCTCCGTCGTTCCCGCGGAGGCGGACGTCGCCGCCCTGCGCGCGCATATGGCGGGGGAGGGCAGGCTCGTCTGCCGCGGCCTGACATTTTCCATGGCGGGCGAAGGCGGCGGCGCGATCTGCGTGGACGCGGCGCTCATCCTCCGCGTGTTCGACAACCTCGCCGCCAACGCCGCCCGCTACGCGAAAACGCGCGTCGCCGCCTCCTTCCGCCGCCTTGGCGACACCCTCGTCCTCACCGTGGAGGACGACGGCCCCGGCTTCACGCCCGAGGCGCTCAAGCGCGCCGTCGAGCCCTACTTCCGCGACAAGGCCGCCGCCCGCGACGGCGAGCACTTCGGCCTCGGCCTCTACATCTGCCGCACGCTCGCGGAGTGCCACGGCGGCGCCCTCACCGTGGAGAACGCCCCCGAAGGCGGCGCCCGCGTGCGTGCCGTGTTCAGGGCGCTGGAAACGATCCCCAAAGAGAACGCCTGATCGCGCCGTCGAGCCTCGTCCGCAGGGACGGGGCTTTTTGCGTAAATTTTCGCGTGGCCATCAACCTTCGCAGAGCGGCGTGTGTCCTATATACGGACACATGGAAAGGAAGGTGGAAACTATGCAGACCGTATATCCCCGCGCCATCCGCGCCCTTGCCGCGCTGCTGCTTTTTGTGATGTTGCTCCCCGCGCTCCCGGGACACGCGGAGAAGGAAGAAGGCCTTTCTTACGCGATGGATGTGACGCTGGACGCGCAAAGCGCTTCCCTGACCGTGGAGGCACGCGTCACGGTCGTAAACGACAGCCCCGACGCCTGGGAGGAACTCTGTTTTCGGGACTTCATGGCCAGCGTCATCGCCGAGGCCAGAACGCGCACCGATGAAGAACTGCCCCTGCAAAGCGGCATCCTCTCCGCGTCCTGCGGGGGCGAGGCGCTGGATGTGCGCGTGGACGCGGCGGACGCTTCCATCGTCTACGTGGCGCTAAAGACGCCCCTGGCGAGCGGCGACCGCTGCGATATAGCGCTTTCCTACGCGGCCGACATCCCCGAGGGCGGCCTGCGCTGCGGCTATTTCCCGCTGCATACGGAAAGCGACGACGGGCGCACGTTCGAGCTGGCGCAATTCTATCCCATGCTGGCCGTCTATGAAGGCGGCGAATGGGTCGTGGAGCCCTATTTCGTCGATGGGGAATGTTTTTATACCCATTGCGCCGATTACGACGTCCGTCTGCGTGTGCCGGAGGGCTATACCGTGGTCGCCAGCGGCGATGAGACGGAAGAAGGGCCGGGCCTGTGGCGCATCCATGCAGAGCGCATGCGGGATGTGACGCTCATCGTGAGCGACGAACTGGATGCGACATGCGGCGAAGCCGAAGGCGTGACGGTCAACTGCTACTATGCCCGCGGCGAAGAAAGCCATCGCCGGCAAAACGAACTATCCATGCAGGCGGCGCTAAACGCGATCCGCGCCTTTACGGACGCCTACGGGCAATACCCCTACGCTGAACTGGACGTGGTGGAGTCCAACTACGAGTTTGGCGGCATGGAAGCGCCGGGCCTGGTGCGCGTGAGCCAGATGTACAGCTGGTTCCTGGGCGGCGATACGGACGCGGCGGAGCGCGCCGAATACGAAGGGAAACTGGCGGCGACCGTGGCGCACGAGATCGCGCATCAGTGGTTTTACGCCGTGGTCGGCAACGACCAGTACCGCGAGGCGTGGCTGGACGAGAGCTTTGCGGCGTACAGCGAACAGGTGTACTGGCGCTTTGTCGGCAAGAGCGAGGATGGCATCGCCGCGCAGATGGACGCCTTTGCGAACGCGGTAAACGAAGCGGAGGGTGTTTCCGACCTCTGCATCGACCGTCCCTATGACGAACTGGGGGGCGACTACACTCCCGCCGTCTATGAGCGCGGCGCGGCCTTCCTCTACCGGCTGGAACAGGCTTTGGGCCGGGAAGCGTTCAGCGTGGCCATGCGCGAATACTACGCCGCCTTTGCCTTCAAGGAAGCGACCACGCAGGATTTTCTTGCCGTGTTCGGGCCATACGCCGAAGGAAACGAGGCCGCGCAAGCGCTGTTTGCGACCTATCTGCGTGCGGCGCGCTGACGTTGCCCGCGCCGATGGACCCAAAACATACCGGGGCAGCGTCCGCATGACGCCGCCCCAGTCTTGCCGCCCCGCCGCTCACCCGGCGGGACTTTCGTTTTTCGCCGCGTCGAACATCTCCCGCACGCTCGGCGCGTTCTTCGTCAGCCGCTTGATGCTCAGATCCTCGGCCTTGTTGTTGGCCAGGCGCAGGTTGTTTTCCGAGGAGAGCAGCGCTTCCTTCGTCTTTTGCAAATGGTCGATGGTCTTGTCGATCTCCTCGATGGCCGTCTTGAACTTTTTGCTCGCCAGCTGGTAGTTGTAGGCGAACTTGTCCTTGAACTCGTTCATGTTCTTTTCAAAGTTGAGCACGTCGATCTGCTGGTTGCGCGCCGCTTCCAGTTCCTGCCGGTATTTCAGGCTCCCCAGCGCCGCGTTGCGCAGCAGCGTGATGATGGGGATGAAAAACTGCGGGCGGATGACGTACATCTTTTCGTATTTATAGGAAACGTCCACGATGCCGTTGTTGTAAAGCTCGCTGTCCGCTTCCAGAAGCGACACCAGCACCGCGTATTCGCACTTCTTTTCGCGCCTGTCCTTGTCCAGCTCCCGGAAGAAATCCTCGTTCTTGTGCTTGGTGGCCGTTTCATCCGCCTCGTTCTTCATCTCGAACATGATGGAAATGAACTCCACGCCGCCGCGCGATTCGCGGAAGATGAAATCGCCCTTGCTGCCGCTGCGCGCGTCGTTGTCCTTTTCAAAATAGGCGTCGGGAAAGGCGGTCATGCGCAGGGAATTGAACTGGCTCAGGCAGTGCTGTTCCAGGCTCTCGCCGATCATCTTCGTGGACTGGCGCGCCTTGAAGTCCTTGTAATATTCGATCATCTCGTCCTTCTGCCTGAGGCGGCTCTCATATTCCCGCTGCATGGACTGCGCTTTGAGCTGGCTCTCCGTCTCCTGCCGGGCGAGGCGGTTTTTCAGCTCCGCCACCTCCGCCGCCTGCTCGGTAAGCTCCTTTTCTTTCTGGCGCACCGCCTCGGTGACGGCCAGGCGCTTCTCCGTCTCGCTGCCGGCGAGCTGGGCCGTGAGCTGTTCGACGCGCCTTTGCGCCTCGGCCAGCTTTTCCGCCTGCTTGCCCATCGCCTCGGTGACGGCCAGGCGCTTTTCCGTCTCGCTGCCGGTGAGCTGCGCCGAAAGCTGCTCGATGCGCTTCTCCCGCTCGCCCAGCGCCTGGTCGAACGCCTCCTTCTGCCGCATCCGCGCAAGCTCCAGCTCCCTTTCCTTGGCCTCGGCGATGTCCTTTTCCCGCTGGCGCAGCGCGCGGTCGAATTCGCTGTCGCGCACCTGTTGGGCGATCTGCGCGTAGCCGGTGTCGTCCACCATAAACGTCTTTCCGCAGTTGGGACATCTGATCTCCTGCATATCGGCTTGCCCTCCCTGTTGTTCCTGCCTTCGATTCTATCACAAACCGCGCGCGAACACAATGCCGCGCCGGTAGATAAAAAGTTTAGGAGCGCGCGCTATGCTCTTTCCCGACAGGAGGGATCGTCATGGAAAACCGCATCGAACTGCGCGGCCTGCGCAAGCGCTTTGGCGGCAAAACGGCGTTGGACGGCGTCACGCTCGACATGGAGGGCGGCGTCTTCGGCATCCTCGGCGGCGAAGGGGCGGGCAAGTCCACGCTTTTGCGGGCGCTTGCCACGCTGCTGCCTCTCGACGGGGGCGAGGCGCGCGTGTGCGGCCTGCCGCTTGAAAAGGCGGGCGCGGTGCGCGCCCTCGTCGGCTATCTGCCCGGGGATTTCGGCGTTTACGGGAATTTGCGCCTGCGCGAGGCCATGGACTATCTCGGCGCGCTCTCGGGGCTGGACGCCCCCACCCGCCGCGCGCGCACGCAGCAGCTGCTCGGCCTCGTGGGGCTTTCCGGGGAAGCGGAGACGCGCGTGCGCCGCTTGGACGCGGGCGCGCTGCGTCGCCTGGGCGTGGCGCAGGCGCTCATCCACGACCCGCGCGTGCTTTTGCTCGACGAACCCACCGCCGGCCTTGCGCCCGAGGAACGCGCCCGCGTGCGCGCGCTGCTTTCCGAGGCCGCCATCGACCGCCTCGTGGTGCTCGCCACCCAGCGTCCGGACGACGTGGAGGCGGTCTGCGCCCGCGTGGCCGTGCTCGAAGCGGGCAGGCTCCGCTTCGTTGGAGCGCCGGGGGACATGGTAAACCGCGCCGAGGGCAAGGTGTTCCTCGCCGACCTGCCGGAGGAGGCGCTGCCAACGCTGCGCCGCCGCTACCGCGTGGTCAGCGTCGTTTCCCATGGCCAGCGCCGTGTGGCGCGCTTTCTCGACCCCGAGGGCGCGCCCGGCGTCGGCAGGGCCGACCGCCCCGGCATCCGCGACGCCTACCTCCTCTGCCTGAACGGGGGCGTGCCGGCATGAGCCTGTTTCGCCTCGAATTTCTCCGCGTCTGCCGCTCTGCCGCGTACATCGCCGCGGTGACGGCGCTGGTGCTCTTTGCCTACTTTCAGGATGTGTTCCCGCCCTCCGCGCGCATCGTCGCCCCGGGCGGGACGGCGGGCGAACTGGAGGCCTGCGCGCTCCCGGCGGAGGACTACGCCCTCGCCCGCGACGTCGACCGCTTTTCCGGCGCGCACGCCCGCCTCTTCGCCAGCCGCGTGGGCGGCGCGCTGGCCGTGCTGTGCGCCTTTCCCGCGGCGGCGCTGTTCTGGCACGACCGGCGCGCCTGCCGCGCCGCCGTCTACGCCCGCGGCGTCTCCTCGCTGAAACTCGTCCTTTGCCGCTGCGCGGCGCTGACGGCGGCCATGCTCCTGCCCGTGGCGGTGATGGCGCTGACGCTCACCTGCGTGGCCGCCGGGGACTACGGCCTTGCCAGCATCGACGCCCTCGCCTACGGCAAATACACGCTCTTCTGGCTCCTGCCCACCATATTGCTCTCCACGGGCCTTGGCGCGCTGCCCACGGCGCTGACCGGCCTGCCCCTTGGCCCGCTGCTGGCGCTTTTGTGGGGCTGGACGGCGCGAAACGCTCCGGCCTTCGACTATGCCGCGCTGCTCGTCCCCCGCCACGAGGCGCTGGGGGAGACGGCGCGCTTCCTCGACCACATCGGCGCGCTGGCGCAAGGCCGCATCCTCGCCGCGCTGCTGGGGCTGGCGCTCATCGGCCTTACGGCGCTCGCCGTGGAGGGAAAGCGAAGCGGGCGCTTGCGCCTGGATGTCTTCCGGCGGCGTTGATCCCCGCCCTTTCCCGGTCTGTCGCGCGAATTTTGAAGGAAATCCGCCGATCGCAACGGCGCTCCTGCACTGGAGCGTCGCTTTTTTGTCGGTTTTCTGTCGAATTTTGAAAAAAGTATGAAATTCGTGGCAAAAGGTGGAACGTAATCCCGTTCTGTGGTAGAATGTGGAGGAACCTGTAGTTGTTGAGGAGGTGGAGCCATGCCGTTGAGCGAATTTTCGGGCAATTACGCGCATACGATTGACCCAAAGGGCCGCGTGACCATCCCCTCGGCCTACCGCGAGGCGCTGGGCGAGAGCTTCACCATCGGCCTCAACAACGAGTTCAACGCCATTGCCCTCTATCCCGTGCAAAAGTGGGAGGAGATCGGCCAAAAGCTGGAGCGCATCCCGGACAGCGACGCGCGCGGCATGGCCTACGTGCGCCTCATCAAGGCGTTTTCCTTCCCCGGCCAGAAGCTGGACGCGCAGGGCCGCGTGCTTTTGCCCATGGGCCTGCGCCAGAAGGCGGGCATGGACAAGGCTATCCGCTTTGTCGGCGTGGGCCGCTATCTGGAGATATGGGACGATGCCAGGTTCGCCGCCACCTGCGAGACGGCGGAAAACGACATCGAAAGCCTGCTCTCCTACGTCAACGACCGCTACTACAGCCCGGCCCAGGTCTAAACCGGAAGAAGGGGGAATAGAGAATGAACACGCGCCAAAGAGCCATGAACGCGCGCCTGCGCAAAAGCCGCATGGCGAAGCTGCTGCTGGTCTGCGTCCTCTTCGTCGGCATGTTTGCCTACATCGGCATGCTGGCCGGCATCTCCGGCCAGACCAAGCTGGCCGACGCGCTGAGCCGCGAAATGGTGGAACTGAGCGCGCAGCGGGACAATCTCGAAGTGTCCCTCTCCATGCTGAAGAACCCGGAACGCATCGCGCGCCTGGCCGCGCAGATGGGCATGCAGCGCCCCACGCAGGACGCCATCCGCGTGGTGAACCTGCCCGTTGCGCAGGATGACGCACAAACGCAGACCGCCGGCTTGCCCGGTGGGGAAGGAGTGGTCCAGTAAGCGTCAAGGCGGGGAGGGATGCGGTTGGTTTTGACAGGCCCGGTCGTCCGTCGCCGCCTTGCGGTGTGTCTGGCCGCCTTTTTTGTCCTCTTTCTCGTGCTCACAGCGCGGCTTTTTTATCTCCAGGCCATTGCCGCGGAGGACTTGCAGCGCCGCGCGCAGGCGCAGTGGACGAGCGAATCGGTCGTCGCCCCCACGCGAGGCGGCATCTACGACCGCAACGGCACGGCCCTGGCCCTCAGCGCCACGGCCTACACCGCCTCGGCCAGCCCCCGGCAGGTAAAAGACGCGCAGGCCTTTGCCCGCGCCCTCGCGCCCGTGCTGGATATGGAGGAAAGCGAGATCGTCCAAAAGGTCTCGGACACCTCCAAGGGCGGCGTCACCATCAAGCGCCAACTGACGCGCGAGGCGGCGCAGCAGGTCAAGACGATGATGCTCGCCGATGAGGAAAGCGGCGCGGACGTCCTCTCCGGCCTCTACCTCGAAGAGGAGAGCCGCCGCTACTACCCGATGGGCGCCTTCGCCACCCAGCTCCTGGGCCTTACGACCATCGACGGCGTGGGCCAGGCGGGGCTGGAATCCTCCCTCAACGACTACCTTTCCGGCAAGGAGGGCAGCATCCTTGAGGAGATCGACGGCAAGGGCCGGGAAGTGAGCTACGGCGCGCGCGAATACGTGCCCGCCGTGGACGGGGGCAGCGTCACTTTGACCATCGACGCCTCCATCCAGTCCTTCGCGGAAAAGGCCGCGCGCGAGGCCATGGCGGTCAACAACGCCAAGAGCGTGCGCGTGCTGGTGATGCAGCCGCAGACGGGCGAGATCCTCGCCCTGGTCTGCAAGCCGGACTACGACTTGAACGACCCGCCGCGGGACGATGTGGAAACGCTCACAGAGCTGATGCGCAACACCGTCGTTTCCGACGCCTACGAGCCGGGCTCCACCTTCAAGATCCTCACCGCCGCCGCCGCGCTCGACGCGGGGGTGACCAGTGAGAACGAGGGCTTTTTCTGCTCCGGCTCCATCTATGTGGAGGGCGGCCGCATCCGCTGCTGGGGTGAGCCGCACGGCGCCGAGACCAT
>DVGE01000267.1 GCA_018712885.1 Candidatus Pullichristensenella stercoripullorum
GGTCGGTTCATCGCAGATGAGGATCTTCGGCCGGCAGGCCACGGCGATGGCGATGACCACCCTCTGGCGCATGCCGCCGGAAAACTCGTGGGGGTACTGGCGGTAGCGGCGTTCGGGATCGTCGATGCCCACATCCTTGAGCACCTCCAGCACGGCGCGCTTGGCCTCGGCCCCGCGCAGGCCCTGATGCAGTTTCACGGCCTCCTCGATCTGCTTGCCGATGGTCTTTAAGGGGTTTAAGGAAGTCATCGGGTCCTGCAGCACCATGGCGATCTCGCGGCCGCGGATCTTCAGCCAGTCCTTGTCGGTGCGGTAGGTGGTCAGGTCCTGCCCGTTATAGAGGATCTGCCCGCCGGCAATAAAGCCGTTGGCGTCCAGAAGCCCCATGAAGGTCTTGACGAACACGCTCTTGCCCGAGCCGGACTCGCCGACGATGGCGAGACTCTCGCCCTCGTACACGTCCAGCGAGGCGCCGCGCACGGCGTGCAGCGTCTGTCCGCGCAGCGTGAACTTCACATCCAGATCGCGCACGGAGAGGATGACGTTGTTCTCCATGTCTGGCCCTCCTTACTTGACGTGGTTCTTGGGGTCGGCGGCGTCGGCAAAGGCGTTGCCGATGACGTAGAAGGAAATGGTGATCAGCGCCAGCACCGCCACCGGGAAGTAGAGCTGATAGCGCAAAAACGGTATCGTCATAAGCTCGCGCCCGGCCTCGATGAGGTTGCCAAGAGACGGCGTGTCCAGCGGCAGGCCGATGCCGATGTAGGTGACGAACACCTCGTTGCCGATGGCCGAGGGGATGGACAGCGCCATGCGCATGGTGATGACCGACACAAGGTAGGGCAGCAGGTTTTTAAAGACGATGCGCAGCGTCGGCGTGCCCAGGCAGCGCGAGGCGAGGTTGTAGTCGCGGTCGCGGATGATGATGATCTGGTTGCGGATAAAGCGCGCCATGCTCAGCCAGCCGGTCAGGCACAAAGCGAAGATGATGGTATCCACGCCCGGGTTGAGGATGTAGGAGATGAGGATGAGCAACAGCGTCTGCGGGATGTTGTCGCACACGTTGTAAAGCTCGGTGAAGAAGAAGTCCAGTTTGCGCACATAGCCCCACAAAACGCCCATGAGGATGCCCAGCACGGCCTCCACGCAGGCCACCGTGAAGCCGATGAACAGCGAGGTGCGCGTGCCCGACCAGATGCGCGCCCAGATGTCCTGACCGATGTTGTTGGTGCCGAAGATGAAGCCTTCCTGCCCCGGCGCGAGGTTGGAGAGCGTGCGCCCCGTCTCGTTGTAGTGGATGGTCAGCGGGTCGCGCTGGTTGGGCAGAAGCGGCTGGATGAAGGTGAACAGAAGCGTCAAAACCATGACGATGAGGAAAAACACCGCGATGCGGTTTTTGAAAAACACCCGCAGCGTCGCCCGCCAGTAGGAGTAGTTGGAATAGCCGCCGCGCTCGGCCTCGGAAGCGTCGAAGCCGGCAAAGGCGAAAAGCTCCTCGTCGGAAAGCCCCGTGGCCGCCGCCTCCGCCGAGGGCGCGCCCGCGGCCTGCGCCTCTTTTTGCGCAAGCTGTCCTTTGAGCTGCTCTTCGAGGGCGCCGGCGAGCTGCTCGGTCTTTAAGTCCTTGTAGCGTTTCATCAGCGCGCGCCCTCCTTCTTGGTGAAACTGATGCGGGGGTCGAGGATGGCCATGAGGATGTCGCCAAAGAGCAGGCCGAGGATGGAGATGGCCGCGTAGATGAGCACCAGCGCCACCACCATGGTGTTGTCCTGCCGCTTGATGACCGTGACCAGCAGCCCGCCCATGCCGGGGATGGAATAGAGCGATTCCACGTACAAGGAGCCCATCAGCGTAAAGAGGATGCTGTTGGGGATGTACTGGATGAGCGGCACCATGGCGTTCCTAAACATGTGGCGGCGGGAGATGGCGCCGCTGGGCAGGCCCTTGGCGCGCGCCAGGCGGATGTAATCCTTGTTGGATTCATCCACCATGTAGCGCCGCAGCCACATGGCGTAGTAGGCGATGTTGCCGATGGCCAGCGAGAAGATGGGCAGGATATAGGAACGCAGATCGCCCTGCTTGAAGAGCATGGGCAGGTGCAGCGAGCCCTGCGAGCCGGCGAACTGTATGAGTATGTGGTACGCCGCCGCCGGCACCGCCTGCACGACGACGATGAAGATGGTGCCGAACTTGTCCCACAACTTCCAGCGGGTGCGGGTGCTGCGCGCCATCATGATGCCCAGCGGCAGGCCCAGCGCCAGCGCGATGGCCAGCGAGATCAGCCCCAGCTGCAAGGAGATGGGTATCTTTTCGCCCACGATCTCGGTGATGGCCACGCCCTTGCGGAAGACGTTCGATTCGCCCAGGTCGCCGTGGAGCAGCTGCTTGATGTAATCCCACAGCTGCACGGGCAGCGGGTCTTTCAGGCCCAGATCGCGCAGCTTGACGTCGATCTGCGTCTGGGAGAGCTTGTCGTAGTTTTCAAAGTAGCCCTCGATGGGCATCAGGCGCAGCAGCGAAAGGACGATCACGGTGATGATGAGCATCGTGAGCACCGAACGCAGCACGCGCTTGAAGATGTATTTTGCCACGAAACTGACCTCCTTGGTGGGGCTGAGCCCTTCCATCCGCGTCCGCTGGGGCGCGGATGCAAAGGTTCCGCTTTCTTGCAGAGTGCAAGCAGGCGGCAGGGGCGCGCCCGCGGGGGAGCGCCGCCTGCCGTCGCCTGTTTTTCGGGGCGTCGCCGCGGCCAGAGCCGTGGAGCAACGCCCCGGGCGTTTATCCGGCTGGGAAGACCTGTCCGCTTATTCGGCAGCGGCGGCGGCCAGCGCTTCCTCGCGCTCGGTCAGCCAGGTCTGGTAAGCCTCTTCGAACTCCTCCATGCCCATGGAGGTCTCCATCACGTGCTGACCCTTGTAGCGCAGCGTGGAGAAGCCGAAGGCGGCATAGGGGCCTTCAAAGACGTTCAGCTTGCCGAAGGTGTAAACGCGGTCGTTGGTGTGGATCGGGATGGCGAAGCCATGGTCCAGCAGCACGGCCTCGGCCTTGGCGAAGGTCTCGTAGCGGGCCTCGTCGTCATCGGTGATGGAAAGCGCCTCTTCCACCAGAGCGAGGTACTCCTGATAGTACGCCTGCGTCTGCGGATCGTCGCTTTCGTAGATGAAGCTGTAGTTGGAATCCTCGGCGAACGGATCGACGATGAACGCGGAAGCGTCGGAGAAGTCCGCGCCCCAGTTGCACTTCATCAGGCCATAGTCGCCGGTGTGACGCACGGCGGAGAGGAAGCCCGTTTCGGGGCCGGCCTGCACGATGACGTCGATGTAGTCCGCGCCCAGCAGGTTTTCAAGCTGCTGCTCGACCAGCTGGCACTCGTCGGCCCAGTTGGTGGTGGTGGGGTTGTAGCGCATGAGGACTTTCACCGGGAAGGTGCAGCCGGCCTCGGTC
>DVGE01000268.1 GCA_018712885.1 Candidatus Pullichristensenella stercoripullorum
TCCCGTTCCGTTTTTTCATCGGAAGTACGTTGATTCCCGCGCCAAACCACGCTATAATGGATGGGAAATGGAGGGAAAGGCCATGAGCGACGGTTGGGACAGGCTCCTGCGCGCCGCCCGCGCCGTACTCAACGAGCGCGAGGTGTCGCCCTTTGTCTACGCCGGACAGGTGGGGGCCGCCGTGGAGACCGAGCGCGGCAATATCTACGTGGGCGCGTGCGTGGACGGCGTCTGCGGCCTGAGCACGTGCGCCGAGCGCGCCGCCCTCTACGCCATGCTCACCGCCGGCGAACACCGCGTGCGCCGCGTGGCGGCGGTGAAGGAAAAGGGCGTGGTGCCGCCCTGCGGCGCCTGCCGCGAGGCGCTGATGCAGCTTGCGAGCGACGCGGGCGACATCGAGATACTTTTGTGCGAGGAACCGCGCCGCGTCTGTACGCTGCGGGAACTGCTGCCCGACTGGTGGGGCGGCGACCGCTTTGAGGATAAATAGGGGAGGGCAGGCCATGTTTATCGCCTCCGGCTGGAAGGACTATGAAGTGATCGACACGGGCGACGGCGAAAAGCTCGAGCGCTGGCAGGACGTCATTTTGCGCCGCCCCGACCCGCAGGCCATCTGGCCCAAGCAGCGGCCCGAACTGTGGACGCGCGCCGACGCGCACTACCACCGCTCAGTCAAGGGCGGCGGCGAGTGGGAGTTTTTCAAAAAACTGCCCGAGCGCTGGACGGTGTCGTATGGCGAATTGCGCTTCTACGTCCACCCCACGGGCTTCAAGCACACCGGCCTTTTCCCGGAACAGGCCGTCAACTGGGACTGGATGGCCGCGCGCATCCGCGAGGCGAAGCGCCCCATCAGGGTGCTCAATCTCTTCGGCTACACGGGCGGGGCAACGGTGGCCTGCGCCCGCGCCGGCGCGCAGGTGACGCATGTGGACGCGGCCAAGGGCATGGTGCAGTGGGCGGGGGAGAACCGCCGCCTGAGCGGCATCGACGAAACGCATGTGCGCTGGATCGTCGACGACGCCAAGAAGTTCGTTTTGCGCGAGGCGCGGCGGGGCAACGCCTATCAGGGCATCCTCATGGACCCGCCCAGCTACGGCCGCGGCCCCGGCGGCGAGGTGTGGAAGCTGGAAAACGAGCTCTACCCGCTGGTGGAAGCCTGCGAAAAGGTGCTGGCCGGGGACGCGCTGTTCATGCTCATCAACAGCTACACCACCGGCCTGCAACCGGCGGTGCTCAACAACATGCTGACCATGGCCGTCGCCCGCCATCGCGGCGGCAGGGTGACGGCGGAGGAGATCGTGCTGCCCGTGACCGCGGGCGGCGTACTGCCCTGCGGCGCGACCGGGCGCTGGCTGGGCGCGTAAACATATAAGGGGAAACGCATGATACTGATGACTGTGCAGGGCGTGTCGAAGTCCTTTGGCATGAAGTCCGTCCTGAAAGACATATCGCTGACGCTTCAGCAGGGGGCGCGCATGGGTCTGATCGGCGTCAACGGCTCGGGCAAATCCACGCTCTTTCGCCTCATCGCCGGGCAGATGGAGCCGGACGAGGGTTCCATATCGCTGATGCGCGGCACGCGCGTGGGCATGCTCACGCAGGAGGCCGACATCCAGAGCGACCTCACCGTGCGCGAGGAGCTTTCCCGCGTCTTCGAGCCGGTGCGGGAGATGGAGCGCCGCCTGCGCGCGCTGGAAGAGGAGATGGCGCAAAAGCACGAAGACGAGGCTGAGCTTGACCGCCTCTCCCGCGAATACGCCCGCCTCACCGACCGCTTTGAGGACGCGGGCGGCTACGAGTGGCCCAGCCGCATACAGGGCGTGCTTGCCGGTCTCGGCTTTGCCAGGGGGCGCGAGGATCAGCCCGCCAGCGTGCTTTCCGGCGGGGAAAAGACGCGCCTCTGCCTTGCCCGCCTGCTGCTTACCCAGCCCGACCTGCTCATGCTCGACGAGCCGACCAACCACTTGGACCTTTCCTCCATCCAGTGGCTGGAGGACACGCTGAAAAAGTACCGCGGCACGGTGCTGATCATCTCGCACGACCGCTATTTCATGAACAGCGTCTGCGACTGCATGGCGGAGATCTCCATGCGCCGCCTTGTGCAGTACGAGGGCAACTACGACCAGTTCACCGTCAAGCGCCAGGCCGACATCGAGCGCCAGATACGCGAATACAAGCTGCAACAGGCGGAGATCGCCCGTCAGCAGGCCATCATCCAGCGCTACCGCATGTACAACCGCGAAAAGTCCATCCGCGCGGCGGAAAGCCGGGAAAAGCGGCTGGAAAAGATGGAAAAACTGGAAAGACCGGTGGACGAGCAGCACGTGCGCTTTTCCTTCGAGGCGCGCCGGCGCACGGGCGACGACGTGCTCAAGGTGCACGGCCTTGCCAAGAGCTTCGAGGGGCGCAGGCTGTTTGAAAACTTCGACCTCCACCTGCGCGCCGGCGACCGCGTGGCCATCATCGGCCCCAACGGCGTTGGCAAGTCCACGCTGCTCAACATCATCGCCCGCAAACTGAAGGCCGACGCGGGCGAGGTGGAGTTCGGCGCCAACGTCGATCTGGGCTACTACGAGCAGCACCAGACCGGGCTCGACCCGGAAAAGGACGTCT
This sequence comes from Candidatus Pullichristensenella stercoripullorum, assembly GCA_018712885.1. Lineage (GTDB taxonomy): Bacteria > Bacillota > Clostridia > Christensenellales > Aristaeellaceae > Pullichristensenella > Pullichristensenella stercoripullorum. The sequence goes on from DVGE01000268.1 coordinate 2,614, forward strand.
TGAACGAACTGTGGGACGCCTTCCCCCGCCTCGACCTCGACCGCGTGCGCTCGGTGCTGGCGCTGTTCCTCTTCACCGGCGACGACGTCTACAAGAAAATCTCCATGCTCTCCGGCGGCGAGAAGGGCCGCGTGTCGCTGTGCAAACTGATGCTCAAGCGCGACAACCTCCTTCTTCTCGACGAGCCGACCAACCATTTGGACATGGACAGCCGCGAAGTGCTGGAAGGCGCTTTGGAGGATTTCGACGGCACCATCCTCACCGTCTCGCACGACCGCTACTTCATCAACCGCGTGGCCGACCGCATCATCGAGATGCGCCCGGACGGCGTGAAGGAATACCTCGGCAATTACGACGACTATCTGGAAAAAAAGCGCCGCGAGGAAGCGGGGCTGGAAGACGCCGCCGCCTCCGGCATGACGAAGACGCAGCTGGACAAGCAGCGCCGCAAGGAGCGCCTGCTGCGCGAGAGCAAAAAGGCGCTGGAAAAGCAGCTCGAGGCCGCGGAAGCGCGCATCGCCGCCGCGGAAAAGGAAATTCAGGATTTGGAAACGCGCATGGCCGACCCGGAACTGTACCAGCGCCCGGACGAGGCGCGCGAGACCGCCCGCCGCCACGCCGAACTGCAGGCGGGCATGGACGCGCTCTACGAGGAATGGGAAGCCCTCTCGGAGGCCGTGAGCGAGCGGTGAGGGGAATCACAGAAGATACGCCCGGGAAGCGGCATGCTCCCCGGGCGCTTTGTCCTTTTTGCGCTAAAACTGCAATTCCACATCCGCGTTGGCGCTTGCGTCGTAGCCGTTGCCGGTGAAGCGGCGCGCGCGCAGCACCACCGTTTGCGGCTGGCAGACCATGTAGTAGACGCGCGTGGAATACCGCCATGCCCAGCGTCCGTCCTCCAATTCCACCGGCGCGTCGGGGAGGTTGCCGTAGGCTGTGGAGACCCACTTCGCGCCGTCGGCGCTGAGCAGCTCGTAGTCCCAGAACGTTTCGCCGTCCGGCGGGTCGGCAAGCGCGGCGTCGCGGCTTGCGTAGATGCGCTCCAGCGCAAAGCGCGCCCCGACCTCGCTCATCTCCGCCTGCGTCACGCGCAGCGTATAGCCGTCCATTGCCCATTCCAGCGGCGCGCCGTCCTTCAGCGCCGAGCGCACGTTGCCCGCCGCCATCGTCATCGGCACGGCAAGGCGCGTCTCTTCAAGGAGCGGGCAACCGCTCTCCACGGGCGAAAACGTCCCCAGCGCCGCCATTTCAGCGGCCTCTTCCGCGTCCTGCGAAACGTCGTACACCTTCATATCCAGCGTGAACTCCCCCTCGCCCGGTTCAAAGTGCGACCAGAGCGTGCCGTGGAAGCGGGCGTCGGCGCTTGCGCCGGGGGCGAGGACGAGGCTGTCCCACTGCCAGCCGCCGCAGACGTCGTATTCGATGCCGCTGAAGGCGGCG
>DVGE01000269.1 GCA_018712885.1 Candidatus Pullichristensenella stercoripullorum
GATTTAGCTATACTCGGGACGATTTAATTCGTTGACAAGTATAGTAATCGTCCCGAGTAGGGTGCATTTTTCGGGGGAAAAGGCGGTTTTTGAGGCTGGGGGAAGCAAAAATCCGAACTTTCATGAGGTGAAGCGAGGGGCTGAAAAACGGCGATTTGGCGCTTGTGTTGGTGAATGTTGCAGAAACAGGAGCGATATGGGGGAAGAGAAGGGCATATTTGCAAGATTCCAGCATCAAAACAAGCAAAAAAAAGAACGTCAGCTTTGTATCAAAGTTGACGTCCTTAGGTGGTGCGGGAAACAGGACTTGAACCTGCATGAGCGTATTGCTCACTAGAACCTGAATCTAGCGCGTCTGCCAATTCCGCCATTCCCGCTTGTTGGTGGATGGGGGTGGATTCGAACCACCGAAGTCTGCGACGGCAGATTTACAGTCTGCTCCCTTTGGCCACTCGGGAACCCATCCATTTTGTTTTGGGCGGCCCGGCCAGCAAAAGTGGAGCTGGCGATGGGACTCGAACCCGCAACCTGCTGATTACAAATCAGCTGCTCTGCCAATTGAGCTACGCCAGCGCGTCACCACGCCCGGGCTTTTATCGGCAACAGAGTATATTATACACGTTTTCACCCATTTGTCAAGCCCCTTTTTCCGGCAGCGAATGTAAAAAAGCGCGGAAACACTTTACCGTGCCTTACCCCGGCAGAAAATCGAAATACGTCTCGGGGTACGGCTCCTGCGCCAGCGAATAGTGCCACCACTCGTTTTCGTAGGGCGCAAAGCCGCTTTCTTCCATGATGCCCCGCAAAAGCAGGCGGTTTCGCGCCGCCTCTTCCGCCACGGGCGCGCCGTGATGGGAGATCGCGTCCATCAGGTCGAAGCATCCGCCCATCTCCAAAGGAACGCCGTCCGGCCGCGCGAGCGTCAGGTCTACGGCGCTGCCGCGGCTGTGGCCGGAGCGCGCCGCCACATAGCCGAGCGGCACGATGTCGGTTTTTTCGATGTTGGGGTAGTGCCGGCGCTTCGTCTTCCCGTCTTCCGGCGCGGCGCACCAGGCGAGGAAGCGATCCACGGCCCGCTGCGGGCGGTAGGCGTCCCAGAGCAGCAACCGGAGCCCGGTTTTTTCCGCCCGTTTCGCGGCGATGGCGAGGGCGGCGGCCAGCTCCACCGTGCCGGCGAGACGGTTTTGCGCGTAGCCGTCCACCGCCGCGCCGGTGAAATTGTCTTCCGAGGCGTATTTGGCGTCCCAGAGGATGCCGGGGACGGCTTCGTCCAGCCAGACAAATCCCGCTTGCATAGGTTTGCCTCCTTTGGGCCGCGGTCGGCAAGTTTTTCCTGGAAAACGCTTGCAAAACCGCGCCGTGTCGCTATAATAGGGTTGGGACCCCAAAACCCAAGAGAAAGGTCGGTCGTGACATGGCGCTTTACAATATGAAGGAGATCCTCCTGGACGCGCAGAAGCGCGCGTATGGCGTGGGCTATTTCAACGCCGTCAACCTGGAAATGATCCGCGCCTACATCGAGGCGGCGGAAGAACTGGATTCGCCCATCATCATCGGCACGGCGGAGGCGCTCTTGCCCATCGCCCCCTTCGAGTGGATCGTGCCGGCGATGCTGGACGCGGCGCGGCGCGCCAGGGTGCCGGTGGCGGTGCACCTGGACCACACCTACCATTTCAATACCCTGATGCAGGCGCTGCGCGCGGGCTTTGGCTCCATCATGTACGACGGTTCGCGCGAGAGCCACGAAGACAACCTCCAGCACTCCGCGGCCATCGCCCGCATCGCCCACGGCATGGGCGTGGGGCTGGAATGTGAGCTGGGCAGCGTCAGCGGCCTTTCCGACGAAGCCGGGCATGAGGACAAGATGGTCTACACCGAGCCCTCCGAGGCGGCGGCGTTTCTGGAGCGCACGGGCGCGGACTTCCTGGCCGTGTCCATCGGCACGGTGCACGGCGTGTACAAGGCCGAGCCGCATCTGGACATACCGCGCCTCAAACAGATCCGCGCCGCGGTGGACGCGCCACTGGTGTTGCACGGGGGCTCCGGGCTTTCGGACGCGGACTTCCAGAACACTATCGCCGGCGGCATCGTCAAGATCAACGTCTTTACCGATGTGATCCTCGCCGCCAAGCGCGCGCTCGCCGAACATCCCGAAGCGAGCTACAACGACGGCATCTGCCTGGCGCGGGAGGCCATGAAGGAAGCGACGCTGGAAAAGCTGCGCATCTTCGGCAGCGCGGGCAAGGCGTAAGAAGATCATATAGAGCGGGCGGCGCGAGGCCGTCCGCTTTTGCGTTACGGGAGCGCCTCCAAATCCCCAAACAGCCTTTCCCCCATCGCCACGCTCGCCGCGTCGTAGAGTACGAGACAGACGGCCATGTCGTTTTCTTCGAGGAAGCGACTGATCGTCCCCGCCGCCACGCGCAGCGCCGCTTCGAGGGGGTAGCCGTAGATGCCGGCGGAGATGAGCGGGAAGGCGACGCTCTGGCAGCCGCGCTCTTTGGCCAAAAGCAGGCTGTTTTCATAGCAGGCGGTCAAAAGCGCCTCCTCGCCGCGCGCGCCGCCGCGCCAGATGGGGCCGACGGTGTGGATGACGTATTTGCAGGGCAGGCGGTAGCCCTTCGTCAGCTTCGCCTCGCCCGTTTCGCAGCCGCCCAGCGTCCGGCACTCGCGCACAAGTTCCGGCCCGGCGGCGCGGTGGATGCAGCCGTCCACTCCGCCCCCGCCGAGCAGCGTTTTGTTGGCGGCGTTGACGATGGCGTCCACGGCCATTTGGGTGATGTCCCCGCGCACGATCTTCAAGGGCATGCGCGCGCCCCCTTTCCACGGCTTTTTCCAAAGTATAGCACAGTTTGTCGCAAAGGGCAACGCCATGACCGCGTATGTAAAACTTTCCGCGCGCCGTTGACAGGCTCGGGGAATCGTGATAAAATTTTCAGGATGAACCACGAAACCAGCATGACCGGCAGGGTGCGCGCCGCCGCGTTGGGGGTATGTTTCCTGCCGCAGGGCAGGTATTTTTTTGCAAAGGAGGTCAGGGCGTGACGCTTATCTTCAAGAACGCACAGCTCTGCGCGAACGGTCAGCGCACGCGCACGGACGCGCTTTTGGAAGACGGCCGCCTCGTGGCCATGGAACCGGGCATTCCCGTTCCCTCCCGGGCCGTGGTGTTGGAAAAACCGAATATCGTTCTCTTTCCCGGTTTGATCGACGTGCATGTGCATCTTCGAGAGCCGGGATTTTCTTATAAGGAGACGATGGGGACGGGCACGCTGGCGGCGGCGCGCGGCGGCTTCACGCGCGTGTGCGCCATGCCGAACCTCGACCCCGTGCCGGACGACCGCGAACATCTGGATGCGCAGCTTGCGCGCATCCGCGCGGAGGCGCATGTGCGCGTTTCCCCCTACGGAGCCATCACCCGCGGGGAAAAGGGCGAGGCGCTGGCCGACCTGGAGGCCATGGCCCCCTTCGTGGCCGGCTTTTCCGACGACGGGCACGGCGTGCAGAGCGAGGAAATGATGCGCGCGGCCATGCTGGAAGCCAAACGTTTGGGCAAGATCATCGCCGCCCACTGCGAGGACATGGCGCTCGTGCGCGGCGGCTGCATCCACGACGGCGCCTACGCCCGCGCCCACCATCTTCCTGGCATCTGCTCGGAAAGCGAATGGCGGCAGGTGGAGCGCGATCTGCGCCTGGCCGAAGAGACGGGCTGCAAGTACCACGTCTGCCACGTTTCCACCAAGGAAAGCGTCGCCCTCATCCGCGCGGCCAAGGCCCGGGGCGTGGACGTGACCTGCGAGACGGGGCCGCATTACCTGACGCTGGACGAAAACTGCCTGCAGGACGAGGGGCGCTTCAAGATGAACCCGCCCCTGCGCGCAAGGGAGGACCGCGAGGCGCTGCTTACGGGCCTGCTCGACGGCACGGTGGACATGGTGGCCACCGACCACGCGCCCCATTCCGCCGCGGAAAAATCGCGCGGCCTGCGCGGGAGCCTCATGGGGGTGGTGGGTCTGGAAACGGCCTTCCCCGTGCTCTACACGCATCTGGTCAAAACCGGCGCGATGACGCTGGAAGCGCTGCTCGACCGCATGCGCGTTCGTCCCGCCGCCCGCTTCGGCTTTGACGATCAAAACGACTGGACGGCGTTCGATCTGGACAGCGCCTGCACCATCGACCCGCAGACGTTCCTCTCCCGAGGACGCGCCACGCCCTTTGCCGGCATGGACGTCTTTGGGGAATGCCTTTTGACGATCGTAGGAGGGAAAATCGCATGGCAACACCGTATGACCGCAAACTAGTGCTCGAGACCGGCGAGGAATTTTACGGCCGGGGCTTTGGTGACGCCCGCGAGAGCGTGGGCGAGGTGGTGTTTGATACCACCATGGTCGGCTATCAGGAGATCGTCTCCGACCCGGCCTATGCCTTCCAGATCGTAGTGATGACCTATCCGGTCATCGGCAACTATGGCATCTCCGACGACGACTTTGAGAGCCGCGCGCCGCTGGCCGCCGGCCTGGTGGTGCGCGATTACAACGACCAGCCTTCCAACTTCCGCTACACGCGCACGCTGGCGGAGGTGCTGGAGGACAGCCACATCCCCGGTATCTGCGAAGTGGACACGCGCCGCCTCGCCCGCCTCATCCGCGATGGCGGCAGCCGCCGCGCGCTGCTGACTTCTGCCGAAACGCCCGTGGAAAAGGCGCTGGAGCGCCTCGCCGAAACGCCCGTCCGCCGCGACGCGGTGGAGCGCGTCTCCTGCAAAAAGCGCTGGTATTACCGCACGTCCAACCACCGCTTCAACGTGGTGGCTGTCGATCTGGGCATCAAGTTGAGCGTGGTGCGCTGCCTGAGCGCCCGCGGCTGCAACGTCACGGTGGTGCCGTGGAACACCTCCGCCGAGGCCATCCTCGCCATGAAGCCGGACGGCGTGCTTTTCTCCGGCGGTCCGGGTGACCCGCGCGACATTCCCGAAACCATCGAAACGGCGCGCGCCCTGCGCGGCAAACTGCCCATCTTCGGCATCGGCGAAGGGCATCAGGTCGTGGCGCTGGCCTACGGCGCGCGTGTGTACAAGCTAAAGAGCGGCCACCACGGGGGAAATCACCCGGTGCGCTGTCTGGAGACGGGGGCGCTGGCCATTACCGCCCAGAACCACAACTACGCCGTGGACGCCGGTTCGCTGAAGGATACCGGCCTGCGCCTTACGCACGTGGACATACTGGACGACACCGTGGAGGGCCTCGACTGCGAAGAAGACCGCCTGCTCACCGCCCAGTACTGCCCGGAGAGCGCGCCCGGCGCGGCGAACGGCGATACGCGCTTCGACCGCTTTGTACAGCTTATGAAGGAGGCGGGAAACCATGCCTAAGCGCACAGACATCCACAAAATACTCGTCATCGGCTCCGGCCCCATCGTCATCGGTCAGGCCGCGGAATTTGACTACGCGGGCACGCAGGCATGCCTCGCCCTCAAGGAAGAGGGCTACGAGGTGGTGCTGGTCAACTCCAACCCCGCCACCATCATGACCGACACCGCCATTGCCGACAAGGTGTACATGGAGCCTTTGAAGCTGGAATACCTTGCCAAAATTCTCCGCTACGAGCGCCCGGACGCCATCGTACCCGGCATCGGCGGGCAGACGGGCCTCAACCTTGCCATGCAGCTGGAGCGCAAGGGCGTGCTGCGCGAGTGTCAGGTGGAACTCTTGGGCACGAACAGCACCTCCATCGAGCGCGCCGAGGACAGGGAACTGTTCAAGGAACTCTGCGAGGAGCTGGGCGAGCCGGTGCTGCCCTCGCTCATCACCCACTCCATGGAAGAGGGCGTGGCCGCGGCGGAGAGCATCGGCTACCCGGTGGTATTGCGCCCGGCGTTTACCCTCGGCGGCACGGGCGGCGGCTTTGCTTCCGATGAAGAAGAGCTGCGCGCCATCATGAAAAACGCCCTCAAGCTCTCCCCGGTGCATCAGGTGCTGGTGGAAAAGAGCATCAAGGGCTACAAGGAGATCGAATTCGAGGTGATGCGCGACTGCAACGACACCGCCATCACCATCTGCAGTATGGAAAACGTCGATCCCGTGGGCATCCACACCGGCGATTCCATCGTCGTCGCCCCCTGCCAGACGCTCAGCAGCCGCGAATATGGCATATTGCGCGACGCGGCGCTGCGCATCATCCGCGCCTTGAAGATCGAGGGCGGCTGCAACGTGCAGTTCGCGCTCGACCCGGAATCCTTCCGCTACTACGTCATCGAGGTCAATCCCCGCGTGTCGCGCTCCTCGGCGCTGGCGTCCAAGGCCAGCGGCTATCCCATCGCCCGCGTTTCGGCGAAGATCGCCGTGGGCATGACGCTTTCGGAGATCCGCCTGGCCAACGTGCCGGCCAGCTACGAACCGGCGCTGGATTATGTCGTGACAAAGATGCCGCGCTTCCCCTTTGACAAGTTCGCCACCGCCTCCAACAAGCTCTCCACGCAGATGAAGGCCACGGGCGAGGTGATGAGCATTGGCCGCACGCTGGAGGAGAGCTTCTTAAAGGCCGTGCGCTCGCTGGAGATCGGCGTCTGCCACATGCACATGCCCAAGTTCGACAACACGCCGGACGCGGCGCTTTTGCAATACGTCTCCATCGGCACGGACGACCGGCTATTCGCCATCGCCGAGCTTCTGCGCCGCGGCGTGGACGCCAGCACCATCTGCAACCACACGCAGATCGACATGCTCTTCCTCGACTGCGTGAAAAAGGTGGTCGATTACGAGCGCGTGCTCGCCGCCCATCCCGGCGACCGCGACTGCCTTGTCCGGGCCAAGCGCATGGGCTTTGCCGACAAGTACATCGCCAAGCTGTGGAACACGGACGAGGACGCCATCTTCGACCTGCGCCGGGAGATGAAGCTCTTCCCCGTCTACAAGACCATCGACACCTGCGCCGGCGAATTTCCCGGCTACGTGCCGTACTTCTACTCCACGTATGAGGAAGAAAACGAGTCCATCGTCGAGGACCGCCGCAAGGTGATCGTGCTGGGCAGCGGCCCCATCCGCATCGGGCAGGGTGTGGAGTTCGACTATTCCACCGTCCACGCCGTCAAGACCATCAAGGAAAGCGGCTACGAGGCCATCATCATCAACAACAACCCGGAGACCGTTTCCACGGACTATACCACCAGCGACAAGCTCTACTTTGAGCCGCTCACGCCCGAGGACGTGATGAACGTCATCGAGCTGGAAAAGCCGGAGGGCGTCATCGCCTCGCTGGGCGGCCAGACGGCCATCAACCTCGCGGAACCTTTGATGAAGCGCGGCGTGCGCATCATCGGCACGGACTTTGAGGCCATCGAAAAGGCCGAGAACCGCGACGCCTTTGAAAAGGTGATGCAGTCCCTCGGCATCCCCCAGCCGCGCGGCGAGGCCGTGACCGACATCGAAGAAGGCGTGCGCGTGGCCGCGCAGATCGGCTACCCGGTGCTGGTGCGCCCCAGCTACGTGCTCGGCGGGCGCGCCATGCAGATCGTCTCCGGCGAGGAGATGCTGCGCGCCTACCTGAAAAACGCCGTGGAGATCAACGAAAAGCAGCCGGTGCTGGTCGATAAGTACATCGTCGGCCGCGAACTGGAAGTGGACGCCGTCTGCGACGGCAGGGAAGTGTTCGTGCCCGGCATCATGGAACTGGTCGAGCGCACGGGCATCCACTCCGGCGACTCCATCAGCGTCTATCCCACCTTCTCGGTGAGCGACAGGGCCAAGGAGACCATTCTCGAATACACCCGCCGCCTGGGGCTTGCCATCGGCATCGTCGGCCTTTACAACATACAGTTCATCGTCGACGCGCAGGAGAACGTCTACGTCATCGAGGTCAACCCCCGCTCCTCGCGCACGGTGCCGTTCCTCTCCAAGGCCAGCGGCTGGCAGCTTGCCGACATCGCCACGCGCTGCATCCTCGGAAAGAGCCTCAA
>DVGE01000270.1 GCA_018712885.1 Candidatus Pullichristensenella stercoripullorum
AACGATTCCGCGAAAATACATTTCGCCAAATCGTATCGACACAATTTGGCGAAATGCTCAGGCGGGGTAAAATGGACCGGCGCAGACAGCCACTTTTGCAGTCTGCGCCGAATCTTCTATATGAGGAAGCATTATCCGAACCATACAATTCCGCGAAATCCCCCGGGAAACCCCTTGTCACAGGCGCTTTCTGCCCCGATGGGGTAAAAAATGTCCCTACCAGGATTGTATCAAATCCTAGTAGGGATGGTGGTGCGGTCGACGGGACTTGAACCCGTACGGTCTCCCACACGCCCCTCAAACGTGCGCGTATGCCAATTCCGCCACGACCGCAGAACAGGTATTATTATATCTCCTGTATGGCGGTTTGTCAAGGGGGCATTTGGTGAAAATTTCGAGACTTGCGCGGGCCGCCGCGCGTGGGTCGGCGCGCGGCGGCGGGGTCAGAAGTTTTCCGGGTAGAGGACGATCTCGGCTTCGTCGAGCCAGCGCTCGACTGTTTCGTTGTAATAGTTGGCTCGCAGGTTGTCTTCGACGCTGGCGCGCATCTCCGCGTCCTCGAGGAAGGTCTCGAAAGGCACCGGGCCGGGGGTCACGTCGCCCTCGTAGCGGAGGAGATAAATGCCGTCGGCGCACTCGATGGGCTCGGAGACGTCGCCGGGGGCGCTGAGCGCCATGGCTGCGGCGACAAAGTCCGGGTCGAGCAGCTGGCTGCCGACGCTGACGTAGTAGCCCTCTTCCCTGCCGGCGCCGCCCTCGGCCAGATAGGGATCGGCGCCATAGGCGTCGATGAGGGCGTCGAAGTCCTCGCCGGCGGCGATGCGCGACTGCACTTCCTGCACAGTGGCGTCCAGGGAGGCGTAGATGGCGTCCATCTCGGCGACGGCGGCGCTGATCGCGGCTTCGTCGCCGCCGCTGATCTGCGCGGTCAATTCCTGCATGCGCGCGGCGTTTTCGGCGCTGAAGGGGATCAGCACGCGCTTGACGCGGCGGTAGCCCTGCGGGTTCCAGAATACGGACACGCCGCTGAGACGGTCGTTCTCATAGCTCTGCGGATCGGCGGTGTAGGTCATCTCCGCACTGGCGCAGGCTTCGTCGTAGTAGGCGCGCAGCTCGTCCTCGCTGATGGTCATCTCCCCGGTCACCGCCTCGAAGAGCCGGTCGCGCCAGCCCTGCGCGGTCATGCTCTCGATGAGGCTCTCCAGCGTGGTGCCCTCGCCGGCGAGGAACTCCAGCACGGCGGCGCGGTTCTCCTCGTCGCTCTTGTCGGGGTCGGACTGATAGGCCAGGTAATAGTCGACCATTTCATCCAGGCTGGCCTGGGCGCGCTGATGGATCTCCGCCTCTTCCTCGGCGCTGGGGGCGTAGACGCCCAGCTCCTGCGCTTTGAGGGTGAGGATGGCGTCCTCGGTGAGGTTGCTGAGCACCTCGTTTTTGATCGTGTCCTCGTGGTCGTCCGGGTCCATGCCCAGCTGTTCGTAGTAGTAGGCCTGATAGTCGTACTCTGCCTTGGCCTCGCTGACGGTGACGACGCCGCCGTTGAAGCGGGCCGCGAGCAGGCGGCCGCTCTCCTCCTGCGACAAAAGCTGCCGCAGCTCGGCGTTTTCCGCCTCCAGTTCCTCGACGCGCGCCTGCAGGCGGGCGACCTCGTCGCTTTCCCCCAGCGCCGGCGCCGCCAGCATGAGCAGCGCCATCGCCCCGGCGATCCATTTTTTCAGCATCGCTGTTCCTCCCCATGGCCGTTTTCCCGATTATAGCACATCTTTGCCCCGCAATGTGCCTTTGCCATCAAAACGTCGAGTTTTTACCTCAAACGGCTCCCGGGGCTAGGTATGCAGCTCTTTGAAGCCCTCGCCGAGCGCCTCGTGCACGTTCTGGACGATGACGAACGCGCGCGGGTCCACGGAATAGACGAGCGTGCGCAGGCGCACCGCCTCCAGGCGGCTGACCACGCACAGGAGCATCGTGCGCCCCTCGCCGCTGTACATGCCCTTGGCGTCGAGAGCCGTGACGCCGCGATCCAGTTCCTTCAAAATGCGTTCGGCCATCTCGTCGCCGCGGGTGGTGATGATGATGTGCGAGCGCGCCAGGCCCGGGCCTTCGAGCACCTGGTCGATGACCACGTTCATGACAAAGACGCTGATGAGCGCGTACATGGCCGCGGAAGCGTCGAACACGAAGCCCGAGGCGACGACCACGGTGGCGTCCACGGCAAAGAGGCAGACGCTGACCTTCAGCGCCGGCACGCGGCGATGCACGAGCGCCGCCAGCATATCCGAGCCGCCGGTAGTGGCGTGGCCGCGCAGCACCAGCCCGAAGCCCGCGCCGCACAAAACGCCGCCGAAGACGGCGGAGAGCAGCACGTCGTCCGTCATCGCCGGCACGGGCAGATAGTCCAGCAAAAGCGAGAGGAGGACAGACGAGAGCAGCGAGCGCAATCCAAAGCCCAGCCCCATCGAGCGCAGGGAAAGCAAAAACAGCGGCACGTTGAGCAGCAGATTGACCAGGCCCACGCCCAGCGACGGGACGAGGTGGTTGACGATCTGGCCGATGCCCGTGAAGCCGCCGGGGGCGACGTTGTTGGGGATCAGGTAGAGTCGGTAACCCAGCGTGGCCAGAAGCAGGCCGCCGGCGATCAAAAGAGCGTTGAGCAGTTCTTCGCGCACTCTGCGCTTCATAGGCGATGCCCTCCTTGCAGATAGTATGTCCGTTTGGGCCGCTGACCGAGGCGCGGCAGGCGGCATAGTATGGAAACGACCGGCAACGGTCGTTTGACTTTGCGGCGCTCAGCGTCCAGAAAGGATGTTTCCCATGTATTTGAGACCGCCCTTTTGCCCGGGCGAACGCGCACCGGACGCGCCGATGGTACGTATGCCCCTGTTTCCTCAGAAAAAATGCGGCTGCCGGCCGCCCAGGGCTTGCGAGCCGCCCAGGAGCTGCGGCTGCGCCCCGGCGTGCCCGCCGCCCTGTCCCCCGCCCTGCCCGCCGCACGGCATTCCCGCCGCGCCGCCGGTGTGCGTGGTCAACCCCTTCAATCCCTGCGAACGGGCCACGGTGCTGCTCTCCATCGACGAGTGCGGCAACCTCATCGTCTGCCTGAAGCGCTGACCGGCAGAAATTCCCAGCGCATAAAACGCCCCTTCGCGGAGCATACTGACACTGCAAGCGCCCGGAAGGTTTTCCGGGCCGTCCGCGCCGGCGAACTCTTTGCGAAGGGGTGTTTTGGGTGTCGATGATGGAATGTGCCGTGTGCCACCGCGCGGCGGACGCGCGCGCGCTGCGCGGCTGCCCGGTGTGCGGGGCCATGCTCTGCGACGAGTGCGCGGAGCGCGAACAGGGCCTGTGCGCCGACTGCGCCGCCGCCGGGCGCGACGAATGACGCCGTTCCCCCGCGAAGCGAGCCTTCGCGGGGCCTTTTTACGCCTGCGCGGAGGCCGCGGCCTCGCGCGCGCGCGGTGAAAGATCCATGAACCAGGTGTATTCGCCCTTCCAGCCGAGCTTCACCGTGCCCAGCGCGCCGTTGCGCTGCTTGGCGATGATGATCTCGGCGATGTTCTTTTCCGCCGTTTCCGGCTCGTAGTAGTCCTCGCGGTGGATGAACATCACCACGTCCGCGTCCTGCTCGATGGCGCCGGATTCACGGATGTCGGAGAGCATGGGGCGGTGGTTGGCGCGGCCCGTGGGCGCGCGGGAGAGCTGGGAAAGGGCGATGACCGGCACGCCCAGCTCCGTGGCCAGCCCCTTGAGCGAGCGGGAAATGGCCGAGACTTCTTCCTGGCGGCTGCCGAAGCGCCCGGAGGCGGTCATGAGCTGTATGTAGTCGATCATAATGAGGTCCAGCCCCTGCTCCAGCTGCAAGCGCCGCGCCTTGGAGCGCACCTCGGCCACGGTGACGCCGGAGGAGGCGTCCACGAACATGCCGCTGGGCCCGATGGCGATCATCGCCTCGGAGAGCTTGCCCCACTCTTCATCCGAGATCTGCCCGCGGCGCACGCGCTGCATGTCCACCTTGGCCTCGGTGCAGAGCATGCGCATGGCCAGTTGCTCGGCGGGCATTTCCAGGGAGAACACCGCCGTCTTCTTGCCCGCGCGGATGGCGGCATTTTCGACGATGTTCATGCCGAAGCTGGTCTTGCCCATGGAGGGGCGGGCGGCGATGAGCACCAGTTCGCCCGCGTGCAGGCCGGTGAGCATGTCGTCCAGTTCCGAATAACCGGTGGGCACGCCCTCGATGCGGCCGTGGTTCTTGACCAGTTCCTCGATCTTCTCGAAGGTGTTGAGGAGGATGGGCTGGATGGGCTGGAGCTGTTCGCCGCCCTTGCGCATGGCGATGTCGTAGATGGCGCGCTCGGCGCTTTCGAGTATCTCGCGCGTCTCCCGCTCGCCATCGTAGCTGTCGTTGACGATGCCCTCGGCGGCGCGGATGAGCTTGCGGAGGGTGGACTTTTCATCGACGATCTTGATGTAGGCCCGCACATTGCTGGCCGAGGGCACGGCGCTGGCCAGGCCGATGAGGTACTGCGCGCCGCCCACCGCCTCCAGCTTGCCGCGGCGGGAGAGCTCGGCATCCAGCGTCACCAGGTCGATGGCGCGGCCCGTTTCGGAAAGGGCGCGCATGGCGGAATAGACCTCGCGGTTGGCGGGGTCGTAAAAATCATCCTCGCTGAGCGATTCGATGGCCAGCAGCGCCGCCTCGTTGGAGCGCAGCATCGCGCCCAGCACCGAGCGCTCGGACTCGGGGTGGTTGGGCAGGGCGCGCGCTTCCCGCGCGTAGGCTTCCATATTATTTGTTTTCCACCGTCACGTTGACGAGCATGCGCGTGCTCACGCCGGCGGTGAGGCGCACGGTGCACAGCACCTGCCCGGCGGACTTGATCGGCTCCTCCGGCTCGATGCGGCGCTTGTCCACCTCCACGCCGTGTTGCGCTTTGAGCGCCTGCGCGATCTGCTCGTTGGTGACGGTGCCGTAGAGCTTGCCGCCCTCGCCGCCGCGCGCGGTGATCTGGATGACCTTGCCCTTGAGGGCGCGGGCCTTTTCCTCGGCGTCGGCGATGCGCACGGCCTCGCGGTGTTTCTCGGCGCTGCGCGAGCGCTCCACGGCGTTGAGCGCCTCCGCGGTGGCCTCGCGCGCCAGCTTGCGCGGCAGGAGGAAGTTGCGCGCGTAGCCGTCGGAAACTTCCACGATCTGGTCTTTCTTGCCGGAGCCCTTGACGTCCTGCAGCAGGATCACTTTCATATCCGTTACCTCCCTGTCCGTCGCCGAAGCGCGCCGCGGCGCGCCTGTGATACGGCCATTATAGCACAAAACCCCGCAGGCGTAAAGCGCGGCGAGGCGCTAAAGCAAGACCGCCCACGATGGGGCGGTCCTGGAGCGCTCTGATCCGCGGTCAGACCTGCGGCTCGGCGTCGTTCTCCACCGGCGCGTCCTCGACGCTGCGGATGGCCCAGCGCGCCATGACCATCTGGTTCTTGGCGGAACCGACGGCCAGCGTCACGGTGTCGTCCTTGAGGGAGACGATGGTGCCGTAGATGCCGCCGATGGTGCAGATGCGGTCGCCCGCTTTGAGCGCGTTGAGCATTTCCTTGACTTTCTTATCCTTCTTGCGCTGCGGGCGGATGAGCAGGAAATAGAAGATGGCGACCATCAACACCAGCATGATGACGGTGCTGATCATGCCGCCGGTCTGCGTCGCCGCGTCGGTCGTGCCCGTAGTGGCGGTGGTTTCCGCCAGCGCCGTGAGGAGATTGTTCCAATTCAACATGTTCAGACCCCTTTGCGTATAGTCGATCGAATATCTGAAAGACATTATATCCCAATTTTGCGCCGATTACAACTTTTTCTCCGCAAGTAAGTGTGTCTTTCACGTAAAAAGTTTCCCGGCGCGGTCACCAGTTGTCGCGGCCGTGGCGGGCGTAGAAGGCCTCGGCCCAGTCGCGCAGGCAGTCCTGCTCGATGGCGGCGCGCATTTGCTCCATCATGCGGGTGAGGAAGCGCAGGTTGTGGATGGAAGCCAGCCGCAGGGCGAGGATCTCCCCGGCCTTGAACAGGTGGCGGATGTAGGCGCGGGAGAAGTTTTTGCAGGCGTAACAGTCGCAATCCTCGTCCAGAGGGCCAAAGTCCTCGGCGTAGCGGGCGTTTTTCACCACCAGGCGGCCGTCGTGGGTGAAGACGGTGCCGTTGCGGGCCACGCGGGTGGCGAGCACGCAGTCGAACATGTCCACGCCGCGCATCACGCCCTCGATGAGGCAGTCCGGCGAGCCAACGCCCATCAGGTAGCGGGGCTTGTTCTGCGGGAGGATGGGGTCGATGGCCTCAAGGATGTCGTACATGATCTCCTTGGGCTCGCCGACGCTCAGGCCCCCGATGCCAAGGCCGGGCAGGTCGAGC
>DVGE01000023.1 GCA_018712885.1 Candidatus Pullichristensenella stercoripullorum
TCTTGCCCTCGTAGTAGCCGGGCACCTGGGAGATGGCGAACTCCACGATCACGTAATTGCCGGTGCGGGCGGCTTCCTGGTACACGCCGGTGTCGCTGACGTAGACGGCGCGCACGTCGTAGCCGTTGACGAAGTAATCGGACAGGCCGTAGGTGCCGGTGGTGATGGGCTGGTCGTACTCGATGCGCACGGCGGCCACGGTGCGGGCCTCATCGGTGACATAGGTGATGACCTTGGCGTCGACGATCTGCGGCGCGGGCGCTTCCGCTTCCTCGGCCAGGGCGGGAACGGCCAGGGCGAGGACCAGAAGGGCGGTCATGAGGATGCTGAGCAGTTTTTTCATGGGGCAGGTCTCCTTTCGTGGGTCGTATTTTCGTATTCGCGGCCGCGCGGAACGCGGCAAAATACCAATTCCAGCACGCGGAGAGGGGGACGGTCTATATGGCACAGGCAAGCGCCTGCTGCATGCACGTTCGGGCCGGGCGCGCGGCGGGGAAGGGCCGCGCGCCCGGGAAGGTCGGTCGCCTTAGACGGCGGGGGTTCCGCGGTAGTAGAGGGTGCCATCCTCACCGCGGGAGAAATCGCTGAAGAACTCATCCCACAGCATCCAGGAGTACTGGGGCGTGTAGGAGTGATGGAAGTTGTGGTTGCTCAGGTACTGCACCATGGGCACGCGCTGATCGGTGCCGCGATAGGTGACGAGCAGGTAGCTGCCGGTGTCCTTGGTCTCGGCCACCACGTCGGACATGCCGTTGAGCGCCAGGCGCATCTGGATGTCGTTGTAGCCGCCCTTGCCGGGTTCGAACACGCCCTGTTCACCCATGTCGTAGCGACCGGCGATACCGAAGTAGGGAATCAGCACGTCGTTGGCCTCAGGCAGTTCCTCGCTCGCGCCGAACATGCCTCCGACATTGGCGGCCGCGGCGTAGGTGCCCGGACGCATCTCGGCCAGCACGCCGGTCATCATGCCGCCGTTGGAGTGGCCGGTGATGTAGATGCGGGTGGTATCGACATTGTAGTTCTCGCACATGCCGGCGATGACCTGATCGAAGTAATCCAGGTCGCGCTCCAGAGCGTCACCCGAGGTGCCCCAGGAGATGCAGCCGGAGAGGGCGTGGCTGGTGCAGCGGCCGCCCTGACCGAAGACCACCAGGAAGTTGCGGGCCTCGGCCACGCGCCACCACTCGGTCTGCTGCGCGAACAATTCGGCGGAGATGGAGTGGCCGGGGCAGGCGATGACCAGCGCCAGAGGCTCGCTGCCATCGTAATAAGTGGGCGCGTAGGCGTACCAGAAGCGGTTCTCGCCCTTGACCTCGATATCGTAGCGCACCAGGCCGATGTCATCGGCGTCGAAGCCGACGCGCATCGCGCCGTTGGCCTCGGAGGTGAAGCGGCGGATGTCGGTGAAGAAGTTCGTCCAGGCGTACTCCTGGAAGTCGGGGTCAAAGTACTCGGCGGCGCCTTCGATCTGGCTGAGCCAGACGCGGCTGATCGCCTTGTTGTTGATGCTCTCGGTGAAGGAGAGCTTGTTCTGCTCGTAGATGTCGGCATAGGGGTTCTTCATGCCCATGTCGGTGACGTCGTTGACGCCCATCCAGTAATCGACGCCGGCCTGATCCGGCTCGCCGTCGCTGACGATCCACACGGGCATCGGCACGTCCTTATTGTAGGAGCCGTCCAGCTGCAGGGTGAAGTCGCTGTTGATGGCGAAGGGATAGCTCAGCTTCTCGCCGACCTCGGCGTAGTACTCCGCGGGGATCGCGGGGCCGCCCATGAACAGGCCGCCGGCGAACATGGAGGAGTAGTTCAGGGCGATGTACTGCGCCACCGCCGCGCCGTCGCCGTAGCCGCTGATGTAGAGGGCGGCTTCGGAGGAGTCGATGATCTCGCGCGTGCCGATGATGGCGGCGGCGGCGAGGTAGAAGTCGATCTCGTTCTGGGGATTCTCAAGATCCCACTCGCCGTCGAGCGCCTCGTAGAAGGTCAGGCCGAAGCCGTATTCCTCGGCCAGCGCCGGCCAGCCGCACTCGTTGGCGAATTCTTCCGCCGTCTTTCCCGCCGGGCAGAAGATGAGCAGCATCTCGCAACAGGGTTCATAGTTCTGGGGCGTATAGATGGCGATCTGGCGCTGTACGCCGTCCACGTCGATATCGCGCGTCCACAGGCCGTAGCAGGCGGAGGCGTAGAGGTTTTCCGAGGTATCCACCGTCAGGTCCGGCGAATACGCCTGGGCGACGATCTCTTCCGCAGTCGCGGCCGAAGCCAGCAACATGAGCGCCGCCAACAGGAGGGCCAGGAATTTCTTCATGCGATCTCTCCTTTCTCATCAGGAAACGGGCCGGGTGTTTCGGGCGATCGTTGCGCCGCGCCGCGGGAAAGGGCATCGCCCAAGCCCAATTTCCGCGCCGCGGCAAAACATGATTTTTTCCACGACATGCACAGTATAGCAGCTGATTATTTAGCCGTAAAGCGCTGATTTTTGAAAAAACGTGCGTTTTTCGCGTTTTGAAGCACGCCCGTCAAAATCTTGGGGTGCTTCAAAAACTGATGATTCCTATTCTTTTGTATGCGAACGCTGGCTGTCATATGCCTGTTGATAGATCTCCACCAGCCGCTCCACGCCGGCGGTGGCGAGCTTGTCCTGGAAAACCTGCCAGTCCTCGTCGTCGAGGCCGTTGACGGTGCTGGCGACGATCATGTCTTCGGAGATGCTCTCCAAGCTGCGCAGCAGTATCTCGCTTTCGCGGATCGCCTCGTCGCTGAGCTTGACCAGGTAATAGGCATTGCCGTCCTCGGGGGCGACGGTCTTTTTGACGATGCGCTCGTCCTTGAGCAGCTGCAGCGTCGAATCCGTGGGGGTGACGCGGCTCTCCAGCTCTTCGGAAAAATAGTATACGCCGTTGTCCACCACGCTGTTGAGGCGCTGCCATTCCTCGTCGGCATAGCCCTCGGGCACCAGCACGCCGTAGGTGCCGTCCGCCCGGCGCACCGAGCCGATGGTAAAGGAGCCGTAGTTGGCCTGCACCGCGTAATCCTCGCGGTAGAACAGGTCGAGGAAGCGGATGGCCAGCGCCTTGTCCTCGCAGGTGGCGGAGATGTGGGCGCGGTGGCGGCCATAGGTCATGTCGTTGTAGGGCTGGTAGCTGTACACCGCCTCGATGCCCGCTTCGGCGGCGATCTGGTCGATGACGATGTATTCGTCCTCCCACTTGGAGCCCACCATGTCGTTGGCCGACCAGCAGACGCTGGCGCCCAGATAGGCGTTTTCGTCGTCGGCGGCGACGCCCTGCCAGGAAGTATAGTCCATGGTGGCGCTCTCGTCGTACAAAAGCCCTTCCACATATAATTCGTGGAGGAACTCCACCATGCCGCGCCAGTCCTGGGTGGTGGGCAGGTAGACGAACTGGCCGTCCTTGCAGCTCAAGCCGATGCTGTCGGCGTAGTTGCCGTAAGCGCCCATCATCATATAGGACTGCATCAGCAGCCCCGAGAAGGCGAGGGGGATCTCGTCGTCCGGGTCGCCGTTGCCGTTGGCGTCCTCGTCGCGGAAGGCGGTCAGCACATTTTTAAGCTCCTCGAAGGTGGTCGGCACCTCCAGCCCCAGGCGGTCGAGCCACGTTTTGTTGATGATCCACTTGCGCCAGGTGTTGGGGCGGTAGGGGCGGCGCTGGGCAAGGCCGTAGATGCTGCCGTCCGCGTCGGTGGAGAACTCGCGCATGGCCTCGTCCTCGGCGTAGGCCTTGCGGATGTTGGGGGCGTACTGTTCGATCAGGTCGTCCAGGGGCGCGAGCTGGTCGCGGTAGGTGGCCACGTCCGCCAGCGTGAGGCAGTTGATGAACACGTCCGGCCGGTTGTCGGCGCTGAGGATCATGCTCTTCTGCTCGCTCCAGGAGGTGTAGCTGTACACGTGCCAGCGGATCTTCACGCCCACCTCGGCGGCGGCTTCGGCAAAAAAGGGCATATCCTCCGGCATCAGCGTCCAGGAGGAAAGGACGATGGCCACGTCCAGCGTCGGCAGCTCCGCTTCGCCGGCGGCGGGAACACAGGCGAGCAAGCCCGCGAGAACAACGAGCGCAACGATCCTTCGCATAGAAACATCCGCCTCCTCAGGGACGTCGTCCGGGGAAACACCATGCCCGTGAAGACCATCTTCCTGAGAATATAGTAGCAGTTTTTCCTCGAATTGTAAACAACAAGCTGCGAAATTAATCGTCAGTTTACATAATGCCGGCGGGGGAATTTTGAGGACAATTTCCACATATTCAAATATTAAAGATTGTCAAAAATTGTAGATGGAGATTTTGGGGGCGATTTATTATAATAGAGTGTATAAAGGGCGTGTTTTCCAGTTTTTGGCTCGGAAACGGCGTTTTTTGCGCCGTATTCCGCGAAGATTCAAATTTTGGAGGGTGGTGCTGCCGATGAAGCGGATCTCCTGGCTGAACAGGCGCAATTCCATCCTCATACTCATCACCTATGTCGTGGCCTTCCTGGTGCCCCTGTGCGCCCTGTTCATCTACCTCTTCCCGCAGACGGAGGTGCTGCTCACCGAGCGGCTGGAGAGCTCCCTGGACGTGGAGACCTCCATGACCACGGCCAACTTCGAAAGCGAGATAAACGCCCTGTACAACTACGCCTTTTCGCTCTCCAACAGCGAGCGCCTGACCACGGACGTGCTGCGCGACGATACGCCGATCAACCGCTCCATCATCTCGCAGGAGCTGGGCAAGGCCGTGTCGCACGATACCTATGTGTCGCTTTTTTTGCTTTACAGCCCCCGCTTTGACCGCTACTATTCCTCCGACGCCTCCTATCGCGGCGAATGGGTCAACAGCGAGGACAGCTCCGTATTCGCCTATGCCGACCTGGGGCACGAAGAGTTTGCCCGCATACTGCGCAAAACGCAGGATTTCACCATCCTTCCCCAGCGCGACGTGCGCACGCTGCGCTCCGAACAGACCTGCGTCACCGTCATCGCGCCGGTGACGGAGGGCGAATTGCAGCTCATCGCCCTCATCCCCTCCGAGGAGATCTGCGGCGACAGCGTCTCCGCCCGCGGTTCCACGCTGCTGGTGGACGCGGACGACAAGGTGCTGGCGGGCGACCTGTTCATCGACGGCCAGCGCGTGCGCGATCTCGCCGCCTT
The DNA here is from genome assembly GCA_018712885.1 of Candidatus Pullichristensenella stercoripullorum. Classification (GTDB taxonomy): domain Bacteria; phylum Bacillota; class Clostridia; order Christensenellales; family Aristaeellaceae; genus Pullichristensenella; species Pullichristensenella stercoripullorum. The sequence goes on from DVGE01000023.1 coordinate 5,147, forward strand.
CAACTGCCCCCGCGAGGACGGCCTTTACAGCGCCGAACTGGGCGGGGATGCCTACTACCTGTACACCTCCAGCCTCCAGTATGGCGATATGCGCATCGCCAGCTTCTTTTCCTACGACACGCTTTCCCAGGACATCGACGCGCTGCACAGCAATACGCTGATCCTCATGCTGCTCCTCTTCCTGGCGGGGGCGATCCTGGTGTTCCTCGGCATGCGCGTGACCTACGTCCCCCTCAAGCGCGTCCTCAAGACCGCGCTGCGGCTGGCGCCGGTGCAGCAGATCGCCGCCGGCGGCGTATACAACGACTGGGACATCGTCTCCTACACGCTCAAACACCTCAGCGAGCAGACCGACGACGCCCGCAAGCGCCTCTTTGAGATGCGCCGCCTCTCCAAGGAGATGTTCCTCTACCGCTACCTCTTCGGCGGCATGCGCGACGAGGCCGACATCATCGAGATGGCGGAGATCTACGGCATCGACATCCGCGACCAGATGCTCTGCGTGGCCTTCGCCGAGGTCGGCGGCGAAAAGAAGGCGCAGGCGGCGCTGGAAAACGTCTTCCGCGACATCGAGCCGCGCGCGGGGCGCAACGCCCGCGTTTCCTGGTACTTTATCATCGGCACGCCGCCGGCGGATCTTTTCCTGGTGCTGTTCTTCAACGGCCGGGAAGACCTGGAGCCCTACCTGGAGCGCCTGTTCAACCTCAAAGCCGGCGTGAAGGCGGGCATCGGCACCTGCGAGCCGCTGCCCGACCCCGACCGCAGCCGCGCCATGAGCCTCTACGCGCTCGAGACCGCCCTGCTGGACAAGGAACACAGCGCCGTGCGCGTCGAGGACGCCCTGCGCCACCACCCGCAGAACATCGGCAAGCTCTTCGACCAGATCGAGCTTTACGAAATGGCCATCTGCCGGCGCGACACCGCGCAGATGGAGGCGGTCTTCCGCCCCCTCGTGGAGATGCTTTTCGGCGAAACGAAGCGGCTCTACGTGGTGCAGATCGCCTACATCAGCCTCTACACCATCCTCGCCCAGCAGCTCAGCGACCGCAACCACCGCTACGAGACCATCTCCAGCCCCTACGACACCTCCGACAAGCCCTCGGAGATGCGCGCCACGCTGGAAACGATGCATGCGGAACTCATGGCCAGCATGGAGGGCGAGCAGGGCAGCGAAGCGCGCATGGACGACATCCGCCAGGTGCTTGCCTTCCTCGACGAGAACTATTCCGACGCCAACCTCTCGCTTCTGTCGGTGGCGGAACGCTTCGGCTACTCGTATTCCAACTTCTCGCACTTCTTCCGCAAGAAGACCAGCCAGACCTTCAGCGGCTATCTGGAGCGCATCCGCATCAACAAGGCCAAGCGCCTGCTCGACGAGAGCGACGACGTGCTCAACGTCATCGCCACCAAGGTCGGCTTCACCAACGTCAACACATTCACCCGCTCCTTCAAGAAGCTGGAGCTCATCACCCCCGGCGCCTACCGCGCGCGCCAGTCCGCGGACGGGCGCGGCGAAGCGGAGCCCAAGGCCTGACCCCTGCCCGCAGAGCCTCCATGCTTTGCGGGCTTTTCGCGCAATGAAAATCGCGCGGCGCGCCAGGGCGATCAGGGGGTCCCGCGCTTCAAACTCCCCGCCCGCGGAGGGACGCGGGTGGGATGACGAAAAACGGCGGGTATCTTGCGGGTCAAAAGGCAAAACCGCCGCTGACCGCGGGGGTTGCAGATGTTTCAATACCCCGCCCACGCAGGGACGCGGGCGGGTAAAGCGCCCGGGCCGTCCGGGAGACGGGGACGCAAAAATCGCCGCTGACCGCGAAGCCTGTCAGGGCGATTTTGCGTTTGTGCACACTTCAAATGCCCTGTCCACGCAGGGACACAGGCGGGCCAGGCGTCCGGGTCATCCGAGCGACGGGAAAACAAAACCGCCGCCGACCGCGAAGCCTGTCAGGGCGGTTGGGCGGTTGGGGTCTGTCCGCGCTTCTAGCGCCTGTCCCCGAAGGAACGCCAACAGGCGGGCCAGGCGTCCGGGTCGTCCGAGCGACGGGAACGCAAAAACCGCCGCCGACCGCGAAGCCTATCAGGGCGGTTGGGGTCTGTCCGCGCTTCTAGCGCCCGTCCCAGAAGAAACGTCGGCAGGCGGCCGGGCGTCCGGTGCCGTCCGAGCGACGGGAACACAAAAACGCCGCCGACCGCGAAGCCTGTCAGGGCGGTTTGGGGTTGTCCGCGCTTCAAGCGCCCGTCCCAGAAGGAACGCCGGTAGGCGGGCAAAATGTGTCGCGGTTTGCGGGCCAAAACGCAAAAACCGCCGCTGGCCGCGCGGCGCGTCAGGGCGATCTTGGGTCTGTCCACGCTTCAAAGGCCCCACCTCCCGAATGGAGGCGGGGCCTTTGCGCGGTCGTTCCTCAGCCGATGCAGGCGTACACTTCGAAGTTGTCCTGCACCAGCGCGGCGGTCAGAGGCATCTCGAAAGCGGTGGAGCCGCCGGCGGGGATCGCCTCGCACCAGGCGCTCTCGCCCGAGAGGAGCGCGCCTTCGCCGTCGCGGTAGAGTATGGTCACCGCCGCGGAGGGGGCGTCGAATTCGTTGGGGTTGTAGAGCTCGCAGCGCAGCACGGGGCCATCGCCGCTCTCCTCAACGCGGGCCTCGCGCACTTCCAGCGGGGCGCAGAGGGCCGCGTCGTTGACAAAATCGCGCGAGCGCGGGGCAACGATCTCCGCCTGCGCGGAGGCGGGCGCCTCCTCCACGCCCCAGACGGTGGAGGCCCAGGCCAGCCGCTGCCCGGGGCAGATGGCCATGCGCACCGCCTCGTCTTCGGCTACCACTTCGCCGGCCTCGTCGTAGAAGGTCACGCGCACGCGCGGGAATTCCACCGTGGTGTTGGCCATGTCGTTGACCAGCACCAGCGCGTAGTACAGCCGCCCGTCGGCCACGGCAAAGCCCGTTTCGGCCACGGCGAGCACTTCGTCGAGGCTGCGGGTCTGTTCCTCGCGCTCCACGGCCTCGCCGGGCTGCGCGGCGGTGAGCGAATCCAGCACCTCCGCCATCAGCGCCTGCCGTTCGAGGGCGGAAAGCGCGTCGGAAAGGCGGATGACCAGCGTGCCCGCCGCCATGTGCGCGCCGCTCTGCGCGTCCAGCTCGTCATCGCGCCGCCGGGCGGCCTCGGCGCTCTCATAGAGTTCCACGCTGCCGCCACAGGCTTCGCCCAGGGCGATCAGCTCCTCGTCGGGCAGGTAGGTATAGGCCTCGCTGACCAGCGTGCTGGCGAAGTACACCCGCGCGATGGGCGCGTCGCCCTCCGCGGCGGTCTCCCCGGCTGTTTCCTCAGCGCCGGCCTCCTCCGCGACGGCTTCTTCGGCTATATCCTCGTCAGCGGCTTCCTCCGCGACGATTTCTTCGGCTATATCCTCGTCAGCAACCTCATCCACGATGGCTTCTTCGTCAGCGGCCTCATCCGCAACGGCTTCCTCGGCTACTTCCTCGTCAGCAGTTTCATCCGCGGCGATTTCTTCGGCTGCGTCCTCAGCAGTAGCTTTATCCGCGACGGCTTCTTCGACTATATCCTCGTCAGCGGTTTCATCCGCGGCGATTTCTTCGGCTGCGTCCTCAGCAGTAGCTTCATCCGCAATAGCTTCTTCGGATGCTTCTTCGTTAGCAGCCTCCTCCGCGACGGATTCTTCGGCCGCGTTCTCATCAACGGCTTCATCCGCAATAGCTTCTTCGGATGCTTCTTCGTTAGCAGCCTCATCCGTGACGGATTCTTCGGCTACTTCTTTGTCCGCGGCCTCCTCCGCGACGGCTTCCTCGGCCGCGTTCTCATCAGCGGCTTCATCCGCAATAGCTTCTTCGGCGGCTTCCTCGTCCGCAGCTTCCTCCGTAACGGCTTCCTCGGCTGCGTTCTCAGCAGTAGCTTCATCCGTAACGGCTTCTTCGACTATATCCTCGCCAGCGGCCTCATCCGCAACGGCATCTTCGGCTGCGTCCTCATCAGCGGATTCATCCGCAACGGCTTCCTCAGTTGCTTCCTCGTCGGCAGCCTTATCCGCAACAATTTCTTCAGCTATATCCTCGTCCGCAGCTTCCTCCGTAACGGCTTCCTCGGCTATATCCTCGTCCGCCGCCTCCTCCGCGACGACCTCTTCTTCAACTGCGTCCTCAGCAGCAGCTTCCTCCGCCGCATCCCCGGCGGCCGGCGCTTCCTCCGCCGTCCCGTCGGCCGCCGCCACGGGCGCGCCGCTCGCGTCCACCACGGCGATGCGGGCGATCTCCTCCACGCGCAGCAGGCGGTCGGCGACGAACTCCACCGTCGGCGCGTCCACCAGCGCATAGCGCGCCACGCTGTCGGCATAGGCGTCCACCGCGCTCTGCGTGCGCTGGGCGAGGTCGGCGCAGTCGATCTTCGTCAGGGCGTCGGCGGCGGCCTCCACCTCGGCGAGCGTAACCGGTTCGGCGGGCGGCTCCACCTCGGCGGCTTTGCCGGCCTCCACGCAGGCTTCCAGCTCCGTGCGCGTGGCCTCGTCAAGCGGCGCGCTGCCCTCGGCGAGCAGCGCTTCCCCGGCGGCGAGCGCCGCGCGCAAGGCGTCAGACTGCGTCTGCACGCGCTGCGCCTCCTGCGTGTAGCGCTCAATGGCGCTTTCCAGGTTGGCCGCGCGCGCGGCGCTGTCCTTGTAATTGCCCAGGGCGGCGAAGGCGTCGGCGGCTTCCTGCGCGCCGCCGGTGTTTTCCAGCGCCACGGCCAGCTGATAGCCGGCTTCGGCGGCGCGCTCCGGCGCGTCCTTGTAATCGCCCAGGGCGGCGAAGGCGGCCTGCGCCTCGGCGTAGCTGCCCGCGGCCTCCTGTTCGAGCGCGATCGCATAGCAGCACACGTTGATGCGCTCCGGCGCGTCCTGATAGTCGGGTATGGTCTCCAAAATGGCCAGAGCGCCGCTGTGATCGCCGGCGTCCTGCAAAGCAACGGCCCGCGAATAGGCGCGGTAGTCGGCGGTCAGCCAATACGCGGCCAGGGCGATGACGACCACCACCGCCAGCGCGATCAGCGCGATCTTTCCCTTGGTCGATCTGCGGGGCGCGTTGTTTTCCGACATATCTTCTCCTCCTTTGCGAAAAACACAATTATATTATATCGTAGAAAAACAAAAAAGTAAAGAACGCGCGCAAAAGATGCGCAAAACGCCCCCGAAGCATGCTCCGGGGGCTTGCGGGCGTCCGTCGCCGCCATGGTCGGTCAGGCAGTCATCTTAGTCCGTATCGCCCTCGAGGATGACCAGTCCTTCGTCCAGACCAATGCGCCGCGCGTCTATGCCGGCGTTCTTTTCCTTCTTTCTTCCGATCAACAACCACAGGAGCACACAGCCCACTACGATAGCAAACGGCATATGGATCCCTCCTTTGGCGCCGTTGGCGGGCCTTTGGTTCAGGGAGCGGCGGACGCTCGCGATGGTCGGTGGGGCGGACGGCGCGCCCCAAGGGGGTAGGGGAAAGGCGCGCCGCCCGCGGTCGGTCGGGCTTGCTGTGCAGTCCAGAGAGGGGCGGGAAGGGGACGCCCCGAGGGTGGTCGTTACAGGCCCATCTCTTCCTTCACTTCGCGGAAGCAGGAGACGGCGAAATCGAGGTCCTCGCGGCTGTGGCCGGCGCTGACCTGCGTGCGGATGCGCGCCTTGCCCTTGGGCACTACAGGATAGCTGAAGCTGACCACGTACACGCCCTTTTCGAGCATGCGCGCGGCGAATTCCCCGGCCACGCGCGCGTCGCCGAGCATCACCGGCACGATGGGGTGTTCGCCCTCCGGCACGGTGAGGCCCACCTTGCGCAGTTCGGCGCGGAAATAGGCGGTGTTGTCCGCCAGCTTGTCGCGCAGGGCGGTGGAGGATTCGAGCAGGTCGAGCGTCCTGAGCGTGGCGGCGCACACGGCCGGGGCCACGGTGTTGGAAAACAGGTAGGGGCGGGACTTCTGCCTGAGCAGGTCCACGACGGTCTTGCTCGCCGTCGTGTAGCCGCCGGAGGCGCCGCCCAGCGCCTTGCCGAACGTGCCGGTGAGGATGTCCACGCGGCCCTCCACATGGGCGTATTCCGGCGTGCCGCGCCCGTGCGCGCCCATGAAACCCACGGCGTGGCTGTCGTCCACCATCACCAGCGCGCCGTATTCCTCGGCCAGATCGCAGATGGCGGGCAGGTTGGCGATGATGCCGTCCATGGAAAACACGCCGTCGGTGGCGATGAGCTTGATGCGCGCGCCGGAGGCCTCCTCCAGTTTGGCGCGCAGGTCGGCCATGTCGTTGTTTTTGTAGCGCAGGCGCTGAGCCTTGCACAGGCGCACGCCGTCGATGATGGAGGCGTGGTTGAGTTCGTCGGAAATGACCGCGTCCTCCGGCCCCAGAAGCGTCTCAAACAGGCCGCCGTTGGCGTCGAAACAGCTCGAATAGAGGATGGCGTCCTCCATGCCGAGGAAATTGGCCAGCCGCGTTTCCAGTTCGCGGTGAAGCCCCTGCGTGCCGCAGATGAAGCGCACGCTGGCCAGGCCGAAGCCCCAGCGGTCGTAGCTTGCCTTGGCGGCGGCGATCAGTTCCGCGCTGTCGGCCAGCCCCAGATAGTTGTTGGCGCAGAGGTTCAAAACGCCGTCCGCCTTGGTGGTGTCTATGCGCGAGCGCTGCGGGGTGGTGATGATGCGCTCGTCCTTGTAGGTGCCCGCCTCGCGGATGGCGGCAAGTTCCGCCTCGTAAAAGCGCAGGGCGTCTTTCACGGCTCATTCCTCCAATCCAGAATGACCTTGCCGCTCTTTCCGCTGTTCATGGCGGCAAAGCCCTTTTCAAATTCGGTGTAGTGGAAGCGGTGGGTGATGATGGGGGTCAGATCCAGCCCGCCTTCGATCATCGCCGCCATTTTGTACCACGTTTCGTACATCTTGCGGCCGTAGACGCCCTGCACGGTCAGCCCCTTGAAGATGATCTCGTTGACGTCCACGCGCGCCTCGTCCTTGAAGATGCCAAGCAGCGCGATCTTGCCGCCGTTGCGCATGTGGGAGACGATCTGGTGCACGGCGGCCTCGCTGCCGGACATCTCCAGCGCCACGTCGAAGCCTTCGCGCATGTGGCTTTGGCGCATGACTTCGCCCAGGTCGTCGCGCCCGGTGTTGACGGCGAACAGGCCCATCTTCCGCGCCAGATCGAGGCGGTATTCGTTTAAGTCCGTGATGATGACCTTGCGCGCGCCGTTCTTTTTGCAGATGGCCGCGGCCATGATGCCGATCGGCCCCGCGCCGGTGACCAGCACGTCCTCGCCCACCACGTCGAACTGCAGCGCCGTGTGGGTGGCGTTGCCGTAGGCGTCGAAAAAGGCGATCACGTCCTCGGGCAGATATTCGTCCTCCAAGGGCACCACGTTCGTGGCCGGCAGGCAGAGGTACTGCGCAAAGGCCCCGGCGCGCTGCACGCCCACGCCCACGGTGTTTTTGCACCACTGGCCGTTGCCGGCGCGGCAGTTGCGGCAGTGGCCGCAGACGATGTGGCCCTCGCCGCTGACGCGCTGCCCCTCGCGCAGGCCCTTGACCCCCGGCCCGAGGCGGGCGATCTCGCCCACGTATTCGTGGCCGACGATCAGCGGCGGGGAGATGTTCTTCTCCGCCCAACTGTCCCAGTTGTAGATATGTACGTCGGTCCCGCAGATGGCCGTCTTGCGGATGCGGATGAGCACCTCGCCCCAGCCCGGCTCCGGCACCTCCACGCGCGTAAGCTCCAGCCCCGGCCCCCGCCGCGGCTTTACGAGCGCGTCCATGAGCACGAACATCGCCCCCTTTTCTGGATAGGAAAGAAAGCTCCCCGCCCGCGGGCGTTCGGCTTTCGTCGTTCGGGATGCGGTCTGTCAAAAAAACGAGCGGTCGCGCTGGTGAAGAATGGGTGGTTTGCGAAAAGAGATGGCCTTTCTGTTAATATTATAACACCAAATCAAAGAAAATGCAACCGCGGCGGCTGTATTCCTTCGCGCACCGCCGTCCGCGCGGGGCGGACAGGGCGGGAAAAATTTTCCCCGCGCGCATGGACATTCCCGCGCCGGTATAGTATACTATTTATGGAAGAAAACGCAAGGGAGGTCCCCGCATGCACTATATAACCAAAGACGTCGTCTACGTCGGCGTGAACGACCATGCCGTCGATCTGTTTGAAGGCCAGTACGTCGTGCCCAATGGCATGAGCTACAATTCCTACGTCGTGCTCGATGAAAAGGTCTGCGTGTTCGACACCGTGGACCAGCATTTCACCCACGAGTGGCTGGACAATGTGGAGGCGGCGCTGAACGGCCGCAAGCCGGACTACCTCATCGTGCAGCACATGGAGCCGGACCACTCCGCCAACATCGACAATTTCGTCAAGGCTTACCCGGAGGTCACCGTGGTGGGCAACATAAAGACCTTTGCGATGATGGAGCAGTTCTTCGGCTGCGCCTATGAAAACCGCCTCGTGGTCAAGGACGGCGACACGCTGACCACCGGCCGCCACACCTTCACCTTCGTCTTCGCGCCCATGGTGCACTGGCCGGAGGTCATGGTCACCTACGACAGCGCCGACAAAATTCTCTTCTCCGCCGACGGCTTTGGCAAGTTCGGCGCGCTGGATGTGGAGGAGGAATGGGCCTGCGAGGCCCGCCGCTACTACATCGGCATCGTCGGCAAGTACGGCGCGCAGGTGCAGGCGCTGCTCAAAAAGGCCGCCGGGCTGGACATCGCCATCATCTGCCCGCTGCACGGCCCCATCCTCACGGATGACCTCGGCGAATACATCCGCCTGTACGACCTGTGGTCGTCCTACACGCCGGAGAGCGACGGCATCGTCATCGCCTACACCTCCGTCTACGGCCACACGAAAAAGGCCGTGGAAGCGCTGGCCGACCTCCTGCGCGAAAAGGGCTGCCCGGCGGTCATCGTGCACGACCTGGCCCGCTGCGACATGGCCGAGGCCGTGGAGGATGCCTTCCGCTACAACAAACTGGTTCTGGCCACCACCACCTACAACGCCGGCA
>DVGE01000271.1 GCA_018712885.1 Candidatus Pullichristensenella stercoripullorum
ACCGGCAAGCGCTCCTGGCAGGAGGACAAGTTCCTCGGCAAGGGCTGCCTCTACCCCCACTGGAGCGAATATTTAAACAACCTCTTCTTCGCCGACGGCGTGTACCACAACGCCTCCAACGTCGAAGACTATATTAATGAAGATACTGCCATCTACGGCCCGGGCCGCATCTCCTTTGCCGAGGCCATCCCGGGGCTGATGGTCTCTCTCGGCTTCCTCGGCACGCTCATCGGCCTCACCACCGGCCTTTCCGGGTTTGACATGGCCGACGCCGAGTCCGTGCAGCAGTCCATCGTTACGCTGATCCCCGGCATGCGCTATGCGTTCATGACCTCCATCGTCGGCGTGGTCGGCTCCATCACCTTCACGCTCATCACCCGCTTTATCTGCGGCTCGGCGGAACACACCCTGCAGGACTTCTACGGCGCCATGAGCCGCTATGCCGGCGTGCTCTCGGTCGACCCGATGACGCAGATCGCCATCTACCAGCAGGAGCAGACCGCGCTGATCCAGACCATGGCGCAGGACCTCAACGGCAGCTTCACCGACCGCATGGAGGGGATCATCACTTCCGCCGCCGCGCCCATCCAGAAGAGTTTGCAGGAGTTTGTGGAGGTCAACACGCAGCAGCAGCTGCGCCTCATCGACAAGGTGGCCGGCCGCTTCGTCGAGCGCATGGACAGCATGCTCGACGGCCAGTTCAAGAACCTCTCCCGCGTCATCGACGATACCTGCGCCAGTCAGAAAAAGGCCTCCGAGCTGGTCGGCCAGAGCATGAACGAGGCCGGACGCGTGCTCAAAAACGCCGCGCAGCTGCAAAGCGGGCTGGAGACGATGGTCGCCCAGCTCGACGACGCGCTCAAGAAGTTCAACGCCGCCCGCGAAGGCGCGGACGACAACTACCTGCGCATCGCCTCCAATGTGGAGAAGATGGAGCTGGTCGCCACCCAGCAGAACGCCTACCTAAAGAGCGTCTCCGCCATGCACGCGGAGCTCAGCCGCGCCATGCAGGATCTGCAGCAGGCGCAGAAGAACCTTTTGCAGCGCTTCGGCGAGGTCAGCGGCGAGAGCACCGCGGGCCTTTTGAAAGCCGCCGGCGAGATCCGCGCCACCGGCGCCATGCTGGAGAGCAACCGCCAGCGCATCGGCGAACAGCTGCGCGTGGACCTGACCGACACGCTCGACGCCTTCCGCGATTATATGGCCGAGTTCACCAAGCGCGTGGACTACCTTTCCAAGAACATCGCCGACAGCCTTTCGCAGCTGCCGCAGGCCGTGGGCGAGACCGCCGACGCCTTCCTCGACCAGGTCGACCGCCTCGGCGCCACGCTGGAGGAGGCCAACGCCGCCATCAACGACGCCGTGGACCGCCTCTATCCCCCGCAGCCCCAGGAGCGGCAGTAAGGGGGGCTGGTCATGCGCATGAGCCGGTATTCCCGCCGCGGCCGCGCCCGGCAGAGCGGCGAAAAAAACAGTTTCTGGCTGAGCTTTTCCGACCTGATGAGTGCGCTGGTGCTGGTCATCATACTGGTTTTGTTCTACATACTCTACCAGTACTTCCTCATGTACGACGACTATGAGGCGCGCCGCGACCAGATGGTGGTGCTGCAGGCGTCGCTCGAACAGAGCGAGGCGGACATCGCCGCCCAGCAAGCCGCCCTCGACGCCGCCCAGAGCGACCTCACCGCCGCGCAGACAGAGCTGGACGAAAAGACCGCCGCCCTGAATAGCGCGCAGGACGAATTGACCAGCGCGCAGGACGACCTCACCGCCGCGCAGGATGAATTGACCGCCGCCCAGGAAGACCTCGCCGTGCAGCAGATGCTGCTGGAAGCGGCGCAGGCGGCGGCGCAAAAGACGCAGGAGGAGCTGGACGCGCAGGAGGCGCAGCTGCAGGTGACGCTCACCCAGCTCGACGAGCAGCAGGCGCAGCTCGAAGCGCAGCAGAGCCAGATGGCCACGCAGCAAAGCCAGATGGAGGCGCAACAGGCGCAGCTGGCCGCCCAGGAAAGCCAGATCGCCGAGCAGCAGAGCCAGCTTGCGCAGCAGCAAAGGCAGATCGAAGACCTGGTGGGCGTGCGCACGCAGATCATCGCCGACCTTTCCAGCGCCCTGCGCGAGGCCAACATCTCCGCCACGGTCGATCCCACCAGCGGCGCCATCGCCCTGGCCAGCGACGTGCTCTTCGCCACTGGCGAATCCGAGCTCACGGACGAGGGCCGCAGCCGCATCGACGCCTTCCTGCCTGTGTACCTGGACGTGCTCTTCTCCGACGAGTATCGCGGCTATGTCAGCGAGATCATCATCGAAGGGCACACGGACTCCGTGGGCAGCTACATCAGCAACCTGCTTTTGTCGCAGCAGCGCGCCTACAACGTGGCCAGCTACGTGCTCGCCGACGGCTACCCCTACATCTCCGAGGCGACGCGCGAACACCTGCGGCAGGTGACCACAGCCAACGGCCGCTCGGAGAGCGACCTCATCTATGACGCCAACGGCGAGGAGAACCAGTCCGCCTCGCGCCGCGTGGTGTTTAAATTCCGCCTCACGGACGAACAGATGGTGGCGCAGCTGCAATCCATCCTCGAGGGCGACGCTTCGGCCGCCGCGCAGACGCCGACGTCCGCGCCGCAGGGCACGCCCGCGCCGGCACAGGCGGGGCTGGGAACCAATTTGGGCTGATCTTCGTCCCAGAAGGGACGCGCCGCCGGATGCGGGCCACGCGCCCGCGTCCGGCGCTGCATGGAGGGAACACCTTTGAAGTACATTCGCCGTCTGGTCTGGTTCATCGCCTCGCGGCTGCTGATCTTCACGATCTGCGTGTCGGTGCTGTTGTGCGCCTTTTACATGTGCATGAACACGGCCAATGTGTATATCGTCTTAAGCGACGGCCTGGAAAAGCGCGTGGACGTGATCCTCACGCGCGAGGACGCGCCGGAACTGAACAACTATTTTCACGGCGACTTTCTCAGCGCCGACCCGGCGCTGACGGCGGCGTTCGACGGCAGCTCGCCTTATGTGAACTACAACATCACCGGCTTTGAGCATGAATTGACCATCGAGAGCCTGTGGGCATGGCCGTGGGACAGTTACGCCACCTGCACGGTGGTGGAGCGGGTGCCGTCCATCACCGGCACGGTGATCTCCAGTATGCGCAACGAGGTCAGCTCCACGGTGCCGACCTGGCAGGGGAGAAGGTATGACATCACGCTGATGAAGAGCGACGGCAAGTGGAAGATCGTGGGCATGCAGGAAGTGGCCGTCATCATCGAGGCCACGCCGACGCCCACGCCGGAGCCGACGCCGACAGTGTCGGCATAGGCCGGCAGTGCCGGCGGCCAGAGCCTTCGGCGCCGTGTAGACGCGCATCCGCCCCACGAGCAGGGGGCGGACGCGCTGCGTTTCGTTCCGCTTGGGGCGGTCGTGCGCGGAGACGGCGGCAAGCCCACGCGCAGGGGCTTGCCGCCTGCGGCGTTTTGGGGGACGGGGAGACGGGGAAGATGAGGGCCGGTTCCCCAAAAAGGGATACCCAAGGGACTGGTCCCTTGGGCGGGTGCGGGCAGAGCCCGCCGTTCCCCCCGCGGGATGGTTGCGTGGACTCGGCGGCCTCATGGAGCGCAGGACGGCATGCTTCCGTCCCCCGGGCGCGCCGGAAAAGCCCCCGTGATAGGCAAAACGTTCCAAAACCCTGCTTCCTTCCGCGACACACCATGATCCGGCGCGCCACTCAGCAGCGCCTTTGCCCCCGCAGGGGCAAACAGCGTCGAATACGCACCCCCGCAGCGCCCCTTGCCCCACCGGGGCAAGGCAGCGTCGCCCAACGCGCCGCAGGCGGCAGGCTCCTGCTCGTGAGCCTGCCGCCGTCTGCCCCCGCGCCCGCCGCAAACGGAACGCACCGCAGCCTGTCTGCCCCCGGCGCATGGGGCAGACAGGCGTCACCCCCTCGCCAAAGGCGCTGTCCGCCGGCACTGCCGCCCTGCGCGTTAGGTAGACATACCGTTCCCAGCCGCTGTCTCGCGGAGAGAACGCCCCGTCTCCCCAAAACCGCCGCAGGCGACAGGCTCCTGCTCGTGAGCCTGCCGCCGTCTGCCCCCGTGCCCGCCGCAAACAGAACGCACCGCAGCCTGCCTGCCCCCGGCGCATGGGGCAGAAAGGCGTCACCCCCTCGCCAACGGCGCTGTCCGCCGGCACTGCCGGCCTGAAGGGAGACCCTGCCATGAACGCCAGAGAAAAACGCGCCCTCTTCCGTAAGGACTTCGGCGAACACCTGCTGCCGCAGGGCTTTACTTTCCGCGAAAACGCCTTTCTCCGCGCCCACGCGGATGTGCTTCTCGCCGTGCGCCTCGACCTCGCGCCCTCGGGGGACGGCTATGTCGAGTATGACGCGCTGGCTGCCTGCGATGGCATCCGCTGGCCCCTCCGCGGCCTCGCCCGCGTCGCCGTGCTCAAGGGCCGCCGCTGGCAGGACATCCTCTCGTCCTCCCTGGAGCTGCAAGCGCTGGAGGAACGCCGCACCCGTCTCGCTGCAGAATACTCGCGCGCACGGCAGGGACCGGGCGATGGGAAGACAGGCGAAGGGCATGGCCAGGCGGAAGTCCTGCGCGCACTGCGGGAAGTGGACTACCTCTGCGCTCACCATGCGCAACTGCACTGCTTCCTCACCGACGTGCTTCCCCGCCTCGCCCGCGTCGCCGATGTCCGCGGGGCGCTGGACTTCCACGAATGGGAGACAGCTTTCTACGGCGCCGCCCCCGCGACGCTGACGCTGGAATGTGTGGCCGTGGGCAGCTATGACCGGGCGCTCTTCCATGCCCGCCGCGCGCTGGCGCGCTGGACACAGTCGGAACGGAACGTCCGCGAGGACATGGAAAGCACCGGGAAAGCGTCGCAAAGACTGGAAACGCTGAAACGCGCCGCGCTGGAAAAACGCCGCGAGGAGATGCGGCGCTGGCAGGCGGCCGTGAACGACCTCGAACAGGGCAACTACGAGCGCCTGCACGCGCGCATCGCCGAAAACGAGGCCGTTTCCCGCGCCACGCTGGCGGCGCTGGGCCTCGGATGAGGAAATCGGAGACGGGGGGCGCAGGAGAGGCGGGCGAATGCCCGCCGTTCCCCGGGCGGCGCGCACCTTGCCCCGCAGGGGCAAGCAGCGCCGCCCGAGGGGGCCAAGCCCGAGGGGGCCAAGCCCGAGGGGGCCAAGCCCGAGGGGGCCAAGCCCGAGGGGGCCAAGCCCGAGGGGGCCAAGCCCGAGGGGGCCAAGCC
>DVGE01000272.1 GCA_018712885.1 Candidatus Pullichristensenella stercoripullorum
TACCAACTGTGCTAACGCCCCACAAATCGTTCGTTTCGAACGCAATCTATTCTACCACAACGCAGGAAAAAATGCAATACGTGTGCGCGCCTGTCATTCTGTTAAATTTTTAATTCCCTTGACGATCGCAAAAACGCGGCGCGCGGGGAATTGCGCTTTTCCTGTTTTCTGGTATAATGCTGTTAAACACGCGGCGCATTGCCGCACGAACAGGAGAAGCATATGGACGATCTTTTTTCCGCAGGAGCAGGAATGGACAGGCTCGCGCCGCTCGCAGACAGGATGCGTCCGCGCACGCTCGCGGAATTCATCGGCCAGGAGCAGATCGTGGGGGAGGGGAAGCTCCTGCGCCGCGCCATCGAAGCCGATCGCCTGACCAGTTCGATCTTCTGGGGGCCGCCGGGAACGGGAAAAACCACGCTCGCCTCGATCATCGCCGAGACCACGCGCGCGGCTTTTGTCAAGCTCAATGCTGTAACCAGCGGCGTCGCGGACGTGCGTGAAGTCCTCAAGACAGCGGAGGAGAGGCTAAAGCTCTATGGCCAGACAACGTATCTTCTTCTGGACGAGTGTCATCGCTGGTCGAAGGCGCAATCGGATTCCATCCTGCCGGCCATCGAGCGCGGGGTGATCCGCTTCATCGGCTCCACCACGGAAAACCCGATGATCGCCATGACGCCCGCCATCGTCAGCCGTTGCCGTCTGTTTCGCTTTGAGGCGCTGAAGTTGGAGGACGTCAAGCGCGCCGTGCGGCAAGCCATCGCCGACCGCGAGCGCGGCTACGGGGATCAATATGTCCGCATCGACGACGACGCGCTCGACCACATCGCGCGCGTTGCGAATGGCGACGCGCGTTCAGCGCTCAACGCGCTGGAATTGGCGGTGCTCACCACGCCCATGGACGCGGGCGGCTCCACGCACATCACGCTCGCCATCGCTGAGGAATCCATCCAGAGCCGCGTGATGCGCATGGACGAGAGCCTGCTTTACGATATGCTCTCCGCCTTTTGCAAATCTCTGCGCGGTTCGGACAGCGACGCGGCGTTGGCATGGTTCGCGCGCATGGTCTATGGCGGGGTCGATCCGCGCATCGTCATGCGCCGCGTCATCGTCCATGCCAGCGAAGACGTGGGCATGGCAAACCCCATGGCCTTGCAGCAGGCCGTAGCCGCGTATCAGGCGTTGGAAGCAGTGGGCATGCCCGAAGCGCGCCTCGCCATCGCGCAGGCGATCATCGCCGTTTGCGAGAGCCCCAAATCCAACGCCGTGCTCATGGCCGTGGAGCGCGCGCTGGCTGACGCGGAAAAGGGAGGCTTCCAAAGCGTCCCGCAGCATTTGCGCGACACGCACTACCATGGCGCGGAAAAGCTCGGCTCCGGCGAGGGCTACAAATACGTGCACGACTATCCGGGTCACTTTGTTCGACAGGAATACCGGCCTTTGGAAGCGGGCGGCTTTCCTTATTACGTCCCCTCGCGCCAGGGATATGAGAACGAGGTGCGTTCGCTGCGCAAAACGCGCGGCTTCGAAGATCCGCCAAAGGATTGACAAATACTTTTTACATGGCGTTTGCGACCAAAAAATGACAAAGGGTGGCGAATATTATATAATATAGACAACACGCTGAAATGGCGTAACTTTTTCATGGAGCGAGAGACATGAGCGATCTTCAGGCAAAGAAGCAGTCGTCAAAGCCGGCCAAGCGCGTTGGCGCCGTCCCTGCCGCGGCGGGCAAGACCACGCCCAAAGGCAGCCGCGCCGGTCACCTCAAGGCAAAGAAGCTCCTTTTGAAGCGCCGCCGCCGGCAGATGCGCATCGTCCTGGCCCTGGCGGGGCTGATCGTGATCCTGCTCGCCTTATGCGGTTGGCAGTTTGCCGAATACAGGGGTTTTCAGCACAAGCGCGCCGTGGTGGACGGCGACACGTTCTTTGACGGCGTCTTTGTCGAAGGTGTGGATGTGTCCGCCATGTCGCTCGAAGAAGCGCTGACCTACTGGGAGGAAAACATCGAGCCTGTCCATGCCGCCCGCACCGTCGTGCTTTCAGACGGCACGAAGATCGTCGCCTCGGACGTCGGTTATACCAGCAACTACCGTCAAGTGCTGCAGACAGCCTACGACGCATGCCGCACAGGGAGCCTGGACGATCAATTCCAAACGTTGGGCAACATGGGCGCCGGCAAGGACTACGCCGTTTCCCGCACGTATTGTACGCGCGAGGCGCTGGAGGGAGTTGCCCTTAACGTTGCCCTGAGCACGGATCACCTGCCGATCGACGCCAAGCCGGTCGATTTCGACGCGGATACGTGCATGTTCGTCTTTGGCGAACCCACCGACGGGCAGACGCTGGATCGGGAGGCGCTGTATAAGGATGTTGAAGCCTCGTTCGCGCAGGGCGGGGGAGAGGTGGAGCTGCAGTTTGTTTACACGGAGGCGGAAGTCCCTGTGGATCGCTATGGTCTCATCGCCTCGTATACCACTGACGCCAGCACGTCTTCTTCGGCGCGCATCCACAACATCCGCCTTGCGCTCGAGACCATCAATGGCACCTGCCTGGAGCCGGGCGAGGTATTCTCCTTCAACGGCGTGGTGGGCGAGCGCACCGAGGAAACCGGGTATCGCCCCGCGCCCGCGTATTCGCGGATGCAGACCGTCATGGAGTACGGGGGCGGCATCTGCCAGGTGTCCTCCACGCTCTACGCGGCGGTGGCTCAGACGGGGCTGGAGATCGTCGAGCGCCACAGTCACTCCCTCAACGTCAACTACATTCCCCGCGGCATGGACGCCACGGTGGATTGGGGCAACAAGGATTTCAAGTTTGCCAACAATACCGACGAACCCATCTACATCGTTGGCTATGTGGACGGCTTTGAGCAGGTATACATCGGCCTGTACGGACGGCTCTGACGCGGTCGCGCCCCAAGGCGCGCGCGAGGCGGCGCGGAAGCGAAAACGCTCCGCGCTGCCATTTTTTACTCAAATCTAACCGCGAAAAACCGTCAGGTTGGTGGAATTTTACGTTGATGTGTTGAAAAAGGCGAACAATTCTGATATACTGTATCCTTGGCAATATGGAAAAGCAGGTCTAAACAGGAGGATGGAACATGGCTACCACGTTTGAAAAGCTCTCGTCCAACAAGGTAAAGCTGGGCTTTGTCGTAGAAAGTGAAAAGTTCGATGAAGGCATCCACAAGGCGTATCTGAAGAACGTCAAGAAGTTCAACATCCCCGGCTTCCGCCGCGGCAAGGCCCCGATGAAGATCATCGAGAATTATTACGGCCCCGGCGTGTTCTACGAGGACGCTTTCGATATTATTTTCCCGGACATCTACCGCGCCGCGCTGGAGGAGCACGACGTCAAGCCCGTCGACCGCCCCGAGCTGGACGTGGAGCAGATCGAGAAGGGCAAGGAGCTCAAATTCACCGTGGAAGTGTTCGTGCGCCCGGACGTGGAGCTCGGCCAGTATACCCATCTCGGCATTGAGAAGAAGGTCGAAGAAGTCACCGACGACGATGTGATGGCCGACATCGAGCGCGCCCGCGACCGCGCCGCCCGCTATGTCGAAGTCACCGACCGCGAAGCCAAGCTGGACGACCAGGCCAACATCGACTATCAGGGCCTGCTCGACGGCGTGCCCTTCGAGGGCGGCACCGCGCAGGGCCATGAGCTCGTGCTCGGCTCCGGCGCCTTCATCCCCGGCTTTGAGGATCAGGTCGTGGGCATGAAGATCGGCGAGGAGAAGGACCTGAACGTCACCTTCCCGGAGAACTACCATTCCGAGGAGCTCGCCGGCAAGCCCGTCGTGTTCAAAGTCAAGCTCAACAGCCTGCGCGAAAAGGAAGTGCCTGAGCTGGACGATGAATTTGTCAAGGATGTTTCGGAGACCGCCAACACGGTTGATGAATATAAAAAGGAGATCCGCGAAAAGCTGGAAAAGCAGGCCGAGGAGCGCGCCGACGCGGCGTTTGAGTCCGAGATCATCGAGACGGTTTCCGACAACGCCAAGATCGACATCCCCAAGGCCATGGTCGAGGAGCAGATCGACGTCATGCTGCGCGATATGGAGCTGCGCATGATGTACCAGGGCCTGCGCATGCAGGATTTCCTCAAGTACTCCGGCCAGACCATGGAGCAGCTGCGCGACACCTACCGCCAGCAGGCCGAGGACCGCGTCAAGACGCAGCTGACCCTCGAAGCCATCACCAAGGCCGAGGGCATCGAGCCCACCGACGAGGAGATCGACAAGGAGCTTTCCCGCTTCGCCGAGCAGGGCAAGAAGACCCTCGAGGAGTTCAAGAAGGACATGCCGGAAGGCGATCTTGAATACTTCAAGGAGGTCGCTTCCATCAACAAGACCGTGAAATTCCTCAAGGACAACGCCGGCAAGGAATAAGGCGATCTTCGTTGCTCATACTGAAAATACAACGCATTGGGAGGTGCGCCCATGAACCTGATACCTTATGTTGTTGAACAGACCAACCGCGGGGAGCGTTCCTACGACATCTTCTCCCGGCTCTTGAAGGACCGCATCGTGTTCCTGGGCGGCGAGATCGACGACGATACGGCCAACCTCGTCGTCGCCCAGATGCTCTTTCTGGAGATGGAGGACCCGGATCAGGACATCATGCTCTACATCAACAGTCCTGGCGGCTCCACCTCCGCGGGCATGGCCATTTATGACACCATGCACTACGTCAAGTGCGAAGTCTCCACCGTGTGCGTGGGCATGGCCGCCTCCATGGGCGCGTTTTTGCTCGCGGCGGGCGCGAAGGGCAAGCGCAAGGCCCTGCCTAACGCCGAGATCATGATCCACCAGCCGCTCGGCGGCGCGCGCGGTCAGGCGACGGACATCGCCATTCAAGCTGAGCAGATCATGCGCATCAAGCGCAAGATGAACGAGCTGCTCTCCAAGCACACCGGCCAGACCATCAAGACCATCGAAAAGGACGTGGAGCGCGACCACTACATGACCGCCGACGAAGCCCTCAAGTACGGCCTCATCGACGAGATCATCGCGCCGAGGAGATAAGTCAATCATGCCCAACAACAAGGATGATTTCAACAAGGCGCGTTGCTCGTTCTGCGGCAAAACGCAGGATCAGGTGCGCAAGATGGTCGCCGGCCCGGGCGTCTACATCTGCAACGAGTGTCTCCTGCTCTGTCAGGAGATCGTCTCGGACGATGTAGAGTCCGTCGGCAGCCATGGCCAGATCGACATCAAGACGCCCAAAGAGATCAAGGAAGTGCTCGACCAGTACGTCGTCGGTCAGGAGAGCGCCAAGAAAGCCCTCTCCGTGGCGGTGTACAACCACTACAAGCGCATCCAGTATCAGGCGGGCCAGACCAGCCGCAAGGCCGATGTCGAACTGCAAAAGTCCAACATCGTCATGCTCGGCCCCACGGGCTGCGGCAAGACCTACCTCGCCCAGACGCTGGCGAAGATCCTCAACGTGCCCTTCGCCATCGGCGACGCCACCAGCCTCACCGAGGCCGGCTATGTCGGCGAGGACGTGGAGAATATCCTCCTGCGCCTGATCCAGAACGCGGATTACGACATCGAGCTTGCCCAGCGCGGCATCATCTACATCGACGAGATCGACAAGATCGCCCGCAAGAGCGAGAATCCCTCCATCACCCGCGATGTCAGCGGCGAGGGCGTGCAGCAGGCGCTTTTGAAGATCCTCGAAGGCACCATCGCCAGCGTTCCGCCGCAGGGCGGCCGCAAGCACCCGCATCAGGATTTTATCCAGATCGACACCACGAACATACTGTTCATCTGCGGCGGCGCCTTTGACGGCATCGACAAGATCATCGAGAGCCGCATCGGCAAGAAGGTCATGGGCTTTGGCGCGGAGGTGCGCGGCAAGAGCGAGCGCACCAGCGACGAGATCATGGCGCAGCTGCAGCCGGAAGACCTGCTCAAGTTCGGCCTCATCCCCGAGTTCATCGGCCGTCTTCCGATGATCGTCACCCTCTCCCCGCTGGACGAGGAGGCGCTCATCAAGATCCTCACCGAGCCGAAGAACGCCCTCTGCCGCCAGTACGCCAAGCTGCTCAGCTTTGACAACGTGGAACTGGAGTTCACCCCCGAGGCGCTGCGCGCCATCGCCGAAAAGGCGCTCGAGCGCAAGAGCGGCGCGCGCGGCCTGCGCGCCATCATCGAGAGCGTGATGACCGACACCATGTACGAGCTGCCCAGCATGGAGGGCGTGAAGAAGTGCATCATCACCGAGGACGCGGTGCTGAAGGGCGAAAAGCCCATCCTCATCCGCGGCCAGATCACGGAAAAGCCCAGGCGCAAGAAGGAAGCCCTGCCGGAAGCCAAGCCGGAGGGCGCATAAGAGAACGCGGAACGGTCGCAAGGCCGTTCCGCTGTGTTTTTGGCGCCGGGCTCATCGCGCTCATGCGAGGCCGAAAGGCAAGAACGCCAGATACCACGCGTCCTTGCCCAGCTCCGCTTCGCAATAGGCGCGCAGGTCTTCGTCGATGGACGCGGCCACGTATACGCCCGACCACTCCGTGTCCCAGGAAAACGCCGTGGCGAAGAACACGCCGCCGCGCAGCGAGCGCATGTCGCGAAAGCATCCCTCGACCGCCGCCGCGCCCTCGGGCAGGCAAAGGACGGCCACCGTGACCCGGCGCGTCCCCACCGCGCCCGGCTCGCGGCGATACAGCCGCCATCGGCCATCGGGCAAGCGCTCCGCACCGTCAAATTCGTACTCCTCCAACGCCTCTGCCGCGCATATCGCCGCCGGAACGCCCGCGTCCAGCAGCCGCGCCCGCTCTTTCGCCTCGTGACAATGCCAGAACAGGCACACGAGGACTAGGGGAAGGAGGAAAAGCGCCCTTGTCTTGCGAAACTCCACGCGCAGGGGAAG
>DVGE01000273.1 GCA_018712885.1 Candidatus Pullichristensenella stercoripullorum
TCGCCACCGGCCCGCTCACCGACCCGGCGCTGACAAAAGCGCTCTCGGCGCTGCCGGGGCTGCGAGAACTGCACTTTTTCGACGCCGCCGCGCCCATCGTCACCGCCGAATCCATTGACATGGAGAAGGTATTCCGCGCCTCGCGCTATGAAAAGGGCTCGGATTACTTAAACTGCCCGATGGACGAGGCAGAATACAACGCCTTTTACGACGCACTCGTCGGCGCGGAACTGGCTGAAGTGCATGACTTTGAAAAAAAGCTGGTGTTCGAGGGTTGCCTGGCGGTGGAGATCCTCGCTTCCCGCGGGCGGCAGACGCTGGCTTTCGGCCCACTCAAGCCCGTGGGCCTCGTCGATCCGCATACGGGCCGCGAGCCATACGCCGTGGTACAATTGCGGCAGGAGAACGAGCAGGGCACGCTCTACGGCCTCGTCGGCTTCCAGACGCGGCTCAAATGGGGCGAGCAGAAGCGCGTGTTTTCGATGATCCCGGGACTTGAACACGCCGAGTTCGTCCGCTACGGGGTCATGCACCGCAATACCTTCCTGCGCTCGCCGGACATCCTTTCGCGCAACTTCGCGCTCTCCGGCCAGCCGCTTTTCCGCTTTGCCGGGCAGCTGACCGGCGTGGAGGGATACATGGAATCCGCCGCCAGCGGCATGGTGGCCGCCATCGGCCTTTGCAAGGCGCTGCGCGGCGAGGAGGAGCCGGATTTCGGCGGGCAGACCGTATTGGGGGCGCTGGAGCGCCACGTGCGCACGCCCTCCCCCGATTTCCAGCCCATGAACGCCAACTTTGGCATACTCGACGCGCTGCCCACGCGCGTCAAGGGCAAGCGCGACCGCTACGCCAAACTCTCCGAGCGCGCGCTGGAAGCGCTCGACGCCATCATCGACCGATACGAATTGAGGAATTGACTATGGCAGAATCCATCTTTCGCGGCACCACCATCTGCGCCGTGCGCAAAAACGGCGAATGTGCCATGGCTGGCGACGGGCA
Source organism: Candidatus Pullichristensenella stercoripullorum (assembly GCA_018712885.1). GTDB lineage: Bacteria > Bacillota > Clostridia > Christensenellales > Aristaeellaceae > Pullichristensenella > Pullichristensenella stercoripullorum. The sequence continues at coordinate 1,000 of DVGE01000273.1, forward strand.
GGTGACCATGGGCCAGCAGACCGTGATGAAGGCGCACGCCCACAAGGTGCGCCGCATCTACAACGGCAAGGTCGTGGTCGGCTTTGCCGGTTCCGTGGCCGACGCCTTCGCGCTGTCGGAAAAGTTCGAGGAAAAGCTGACGCAGTTCTCCGGCAATCTGCCCCGCGCCGCCGTGGAGCTGGCGCAGGACTGGCGCATGGACAAGGCCATGCGCAAACTGGAGGCCATGCTTCTGTGCGCCGACAAGGACAACCTCCTGCTGGTCAGCGGCACGGGCGAGGTCATCGAGCCGGACGACGGCGTATTGACCATCGGCTCGGGCGGCAACTACGCGCTGGCCGCGGCGCGGGCGCTTTTGCAGAACACCGACCTGCCCGCGCGGGAGATCGCCGAGCGCGCCTTGAAGATCGCCGCGGACATCTGCATCTTTACCAACGGCAACATCATCGTCGAGACCGTATAAAGGAGAACTGACATGATCCAGCTTACACCGCGCGAGATCGTCCGCGAGCTCGACCGCTACATCATCGGACAGGACGAGGCCAAGCGCGCCGTGGCCGTGGCCCTGCGCAACCGCTACCGCCGCGCCCAATTGCCGCCGGAGATCCGCGAGGAAGTCACCCCCAAGAACATCCTCATGGTCGGCCCCACGGGCGTGGGCAAGACCGAGATCGCCCGCCGCCTGGCCAAACTGGTGGACGCGCCCTTCGTCAAGGTCGAGGCCACCAAGTTTACGGAAGTCGGCTATGTGGGCCGCGACGTGGAATCCATCGTCCGCGACCTTCTGGAGGCCTCCATCCGCCTGGTCAAGGAGCAGCACACCGCCCGCGTGCACCAGCGCGCCGAGAAAAATGCCGAGGAGCGGCTGGTGGACCTGATCGTCAAGCCCATCAAGAAAAAGACCAACCCCCTGGACATCCTGTTGGGCAACAAGCCCAAGGAGCCGGAGCTTCCTCCCGAGGAAAAGGAAAAGCTCACCACCCGCCGCTCGGACGTGCTGGAAAAGCTCAGAAGCGGCGAGATGGAACACGTGATGGTCGAGGTGGAGGTCGAGGAGACCGCCCCGCGCGGCGAGATCCCCGGCACCGACATGAACATGAACGACATGCTCGGCTCCATCCTTCCCAAGCGTACAAAGATCCGCAAGGTGGAAGTGCGCGAGGCGCGGCGCATACTCGTCGCCGAGGAGGAGCAGAACCTCATCGACATGGACAGCGTCTATTCCGAGGCCATCGAGCGCGCCGAACAGCACGGCATCGTCTTTCTCGACGAGATCGACAAGGTGGCCGGCCGCGGCGCGGGCAACGGCGGCCCGGACGTGTCGCGCGAAGGCGTGCAGCGGGATATCCTCCCCATCGTCGAAGGCTCGACCGTCAACACCAAGTACGGCCCCGTGCGCACCGACCACATGCTCTTCATCGCCGCGGGCGCGTTCCACGTCTCCAAGGTGACGGACCTGATCCCCGAATTGCAGGGCCGCTTCCCCGTGCGCGTGGACTTAAAGCCGCTGACGCGCGAGGACTACAAGCGCATCCTCACCCAGCCGGAGAACGCGCTCATCCGCCAGTATCAGATGCTGCTCAAGGTGGACAATGTGTCGCTCGCCTTTGACGACAGCGCCCTGGACGCCATCGCAGACTACGCATGGCAGGCCAACGAGACCGCCGAGAACATCGGCGCGCGGCGGCTGCACACGCTGCTTGAGAAAATACTCAACGACATCGCCTTCAACGCCGGCGGCGGCGACGCCCCGGAAGTGGAGGTCAAGGTGGACGCCGAGTACGTGCGCGGCCAGCTTTCGGACGATATGCAGTCCAAGGACGTGAAAAAGTACATCCTCTAAGCCATGCCGGGGTGCGGGAACGCGCCCCGGTTTTGTGCTTTATGCGCAAATTTTTTGAATTTGCATGCTTTGCCCCCATACCGGGAAGGATATTGCATAGATATACTATGTATTCTTCTTCGATGGGGGTATTTGCATGAAAGCGATCATCATGGCGGGCGGCGAGGGGTCGAGGCTGCGGCCCTTGACCTGCGACTGTCCCAAGCCCATGATGCGGCTGCTCGACCGGCCGGTGATGGAATATGCGCTGAAATTGCTCAAAAAGCACGGCGTGCGCGAGGCGGCGGTGACGCTGGGGTATTTGCCGGACGCCATCGTGGACTTCTTCGGCGACGGCGGCGACTGGGGGCTTTCCCTGCGCTACTACACCGAGCGCACGCCGTTGGGTACGGCGGGCGGCGTGCGGCAGGCGGCGGACTTTCTCGACGAGACCTTTTGCGTGCTTTCCGGCGACGGCGTGACCGACCTCGACCTCTCCGCCGCCCTCGCCTTTCACCGCGAACACGGGGCG
>DVGE01000024.1 GCA_018712885.1 Candidatus Pullichristensenella stercoripullorum
GGCGGCGCGCGCCTGCGCTGCATGGGCAACGAGGATCGCATCCTGCAGGTGCTGATCATCTTCATCGACAACGCCCTCAGCTTTACGCCCTCGGGCGGCCGCGTGACCGTCTACGCGCGGGAAGAACCGGAGCGCGTGCGCGTGGGCGTCGTCGACACCGGCGTGGGCATCGAACCCAAGGATCTGCCCTTTATCTGGGAGCGCTTCTACAAGGCCGACAAGAGCCGCATGCGCACCTCCGGCACAGGGCTGGGGCTGGCGGTGGCCAAGCTGGTGGTGGAGTTGATGGGCGGCGAAATCGGCGTCAACACCAAGGTCGGCGAAGGTTCGGAATTCTTCTTTACGCTCAACAAAAAAGAGGGGGATGTGGAAAATGCGAAAGACGACGCAAAGGCTGACGGCGCTGCTGCTGGCGCTTTTGCTTCTGACAGCGCCGGCGCTGGCCGAAATGACAGGCGAACGCCCGGACGGCGCGTTTTTGGAAGACGCGGGCGGGGAACTGCTGGAGACGATGCGCACCCTGATGGCCGATGAGACTTTCGCCGCCGCCCTGACCGCTTCCGAGGAACTGACCGCCCAGATCATGGCGTGGGCGGAGAGCATGGACGCCCAGCCGCTTTATACGCGCGTCTATCCCTACCCGGAACTGGACGCGGCGCTTTCCTACGTGAATGAAGGCGAGGCGCTGCCGCTCTCCGACGCGGCGCGGGCCTATCTTGCGCCGCAGATCGTGCAGACGCTCTGCGCGCAGGCCAGCGCCCAGCGGGGCGCGATGTATCTGGCGGCGGCGAACGCGCTGCGCGTGGAGGAATGGTACGCCCTCCCCGAAAATTTTGAGGACTGCGTGCTGGTCTACGACTTTGGCGACGTCGCCTTCGCCGTCAGTCTGCGGCAGGAGACGGTGGCCGGTACCGAAGCCGTGCGCGCCGAGGGCTGCGTCTGCGCCCCGGAGATCAGGGAAATACTTGCCAACATCGCCGTCCCGCAGGAGGAGATACAGGCGGCGGAGGGATAGGAAGGCCCGGGCGGCTTTTCAAAAAGCCCTTGACGTACATGTTCAAGTACGTTATAATGGTCCTGGAGGGGAACGCTATGGAGTACATGAACGCCACCAATGCCCGCAAGAACTTTTTTAACCTCATCAGCGACGTCAACCGCGACCATGTGCCGGTGCGCATCTCCGGTCCGCGCGGCAGCGCGGTGCTGATCGGCGAGGAGGACTGGAACAGTATTCAGGAGACGCTCCGCCTGTATTCCATCCCCGGTCTGGTGGAGAGCATCCATGAGGCCAGCGCCGCGCCGGAGAGCGACTTTACCCCCATGGAGGATATGCAATGGGAGTAAAGTGGAAGGTGCTGTTCCACCGATACGCCGTCAAGGATCTGGAACTGCTCAGGCGCGCCGGCCTTTCCGCTAAGGCAAAGGCCCTCGCCGAACTGCTGGAAAACGACCCCTTTCAGACGCCGCCGCCCTATGAGAAGCTCACCGGGGACCTCAAAGGGCTGTATTCCCGGCGCATCAACGTCCAACATCGGCTGGTATACGAGGTCAACGAGGAGACCCGAACCGTGCGCGTGCTGCGCATGTGGACGCATTACGGCGACAACTGACAGACTAGCTTCCAAAACATCAAACGCCCACCTGCATCACGGGTGGGCGCCTCTTAGCCTTACCCCAGCAGCATCCCTTCCAGCTGCGCGGCGTCCTCGGCGTAATGTTCCGGAAGTTCCGGCATTTCCTCCGCCTTGCGGAAGCCCCACGAGACCCAGATGAAGGGCAGGCCGGCGTTCTTCGCCGTCTGCTCGTCCACGCCGCTGTCGCCGACGTAGACGGCGCTCTCCGCGTCCGCGCCCAGCGCCTTCAAGAGCGTCTCCACGCCGATGGGGGAGGGCTTTTTCGGCACCGTGGCGCTCTCGCCCACGGCCATGTCGAACAGACCGGGGAAGTGGTCGCCCATCAAAAGCTGCACGGCGGCGTCGTACTTGTTGGAGTTGACGCCCACCTTCACGCCCGCCGCCCGCAACTTGCCCAGCAGCGCGGCGATGCCGGCGTAGGGGTGGGTCTCGACGTTGAGGTGGGCGTTGTAGTATTCGCGGAAATCCGCGAGGATGGCGGCGGCTTCCTCCGCGCTCGTCCCTTCGGGCACGGCGCGTTCGATGAGCTTGGCCACGCCGTTGCCCACGAACAGGCGCACTTCCTCCTGCGTGCGCGGCGCGTAGCCGCGCTTGCCCAGCGCCGCGTTGACGGCGTTTTTCAGATCGTCCAGCGTGTTGAGCAGCGTTCCGTCCAGATCGAAGATGACGCAACCGTACTTCATGCTTGTATCCTCCATCGCTCTTTCCAGTCTAAGTATAGCGCGCGCGCGCAAATTCTGCGCGGGGGTTTGGGTTAGCTTTCCGTTATCGCCGTTCCTGTTGCAATGCGCGGCTTCATGTGGTAAAATATTGTAATGGGGTGATATATCTATGCAGAGCTACGACGCGCTCAGCGCCGTCTACGATCTCTTTGCCGATGATTTCGATCATGCGAAATGGGCAGAGTATTACCGCGCGCTGCTGCGTCGCGCCGGCGTGGAGCCCCAAAGCCTCGTGGACGCGGGCTGCGGCACAGGCCGGATGACCGTGGAACTGGCGCGGGAGGGCGCGCGCGTGGTGGGCGTGGATATTTCCGAAGGCATGCTGCGCGTGGCGGCGGAGCGGCTGCGGCGCGAGGGCGTGCGCGCCCAGCTCGCCCATGAGGACATGTGCCGTCTGCGCGTGCCCCGCCCCGTGGACGCGGTGATCTGCGCCTGTGACGGGGTCAATTACCTGCTCTCCGCCGAGCGCGTCCGCGCCTTTTTCCGCGCCGCGCACGCGGCTATCCGCCCCGGCGGGGCGCTGGCGTTCGACGTATCTTCCCGCTACAAGCTGGAACGGTTGCTCGGCGACGGCTTTTTCGGCGAGGAGCGCGAGGAGGCCGCCTACCTCTGGCAGAACCGCCTCGATAAAAAGCGCCGCGTCCTGCGCATGGACATCACCTTCTTCGTGCGCGAGGCGGACGGCCGCTACCGCCGCTTTCAGGAAGAACACGAACAGCGCGCCCACAGCGCGGCGGAACTGACCGCGTGGCTGGAGGCGGAGGGTTTCCAGAATGTGGAAGTCTTCGGCGACCAGACCTTCGATGCACCCGGCGCGGAGGAAAAGCGCTTACATTTTCTTGCGAGGAGACCGTAAATGGACGTTTTGCAAATGGACGGAATGTACAATATATCCCTGCTGGGCGGTCAGGCCCGCGCCATCCTCATCGAAGGCACGCAACTGGTCGAGCGCGCCCGGCAGATCCACAGCCTGTCGCGCACGGCGACGGCGGCGCTGGGGCGCACGCTGATGGCCACTTCGATGATGGGCGGCATGCTCAAGGGCGAAAACGAGAGCCTCACCGTCACCATCAAGGGCGGCGGCCCCATCGGCACCATTATGGCCGTGGGCAAGGCCGACGCCTCGGTGAAGGGCTACGCGGCCTTCCCGGATGTGGAACTGCCTCGCGCAGCCAACGGCAAACTGCCCGTGGGCGCGGCCGTGGGCAAGGACGGCCGCCTCACCGTGGTCAAGGACCTCGGCCTGCGCGAGCCGTATGTGGGCATGGTCAACCTGGTTTCCGGCGAGATCGCCGAGGACTTCGCCATGTACTTCACCGCCTCGGAACAGGTGCCCTCGCTGGTGTCGCTGGGCGTGCTGGTGGGCGAGCGCGTGGAGGCCGCCGGCGGGCTCATCATCCAGATGCTGCCCGGGGCCGGCGAAGCCGCCATCCAGTCCATTGAACAAAGTGCCGGCATGTTCATGGACATCTCCGGCACCATGCGCGAGTATCATCTGGAAGGCGCGGTGCAGCAGCTGCTTTCCCACCTCGAGCCGGAGATCCTCTCCCACCGCGTGCCCGCCTATCGCTGCGATTGTTCGCGCGAGCGCGTGGAGCGGGCGCTGATCTCCCTTGGCCGCGAGGAATTGGAGGACATGATCCGCGAGCAGCACGGCGCGCAGGTGGACTGCCACTTCTGCAACAAGCGCTACGAACTCACCGAGGCGCAGCTGCGCGATCTGCTGGAAAGAGCCACCAACACGAATCGGAGGAGCGAATGAGTTTTGACCCCAAGGTCGTGCCCTTTGACCGGAGCGCGGCATATATGCACCATCGGGCGATGAAGAACCGCCGCGACAACAACGTCGTGGACGCGCTGGAGCTTTTGCGCCGCGCCGTGGAG
>DVGE01000274.1 GCA_018712885.1 Candidatus Pullichristensenella stercoripullorum
CCACGCGGCTGGCGCGGATGATCTCGTCGTAGTCCTCCAGCGGACGTAACATATTTATATATTTGTAAACGCTCTTCATGTAACGGTTGTGCAGGTCCACGCTGCGCGGGACGACCCACGTCTCCCCCGCGCCATAGGGCAGCAGATCGCCGGTGTAGAGCGTGAGCAGGCGCGTGAATTTGGCGCGCGTTTCCGGGGTGAGCGCCTCGACCTGGGCAAGCTCGTCGCAGAGCGTTTCGAACTCGTAGATGTCGATCTCACAATCGCCGATGAGGTTGAAGCGGTAAGAGCCGCGGTTGGTGGCGATGCAGGAAGGCAACTCGTCGCTGATGCTCGAAAGCAGCGAGCGCGTGCGGCTTACCAGCGTTTTTAGGGCGTTTTCGGGGTTGCTCGATTCATCGTTGGGCCACAGGGCCTCGTAAAGCTCGATGCAGGGCACGCTCTTGCCGCGCTGCAAAATGAGATATTGCAACAGCATGCTCCCCTTTTTGGTCTTACAGATCTTGTCGTCGCAGACGACGCCGTCGGCGAAAACATGAAAACCGCCGAGCATCTTGATCTGCACCTTGACTGCCATCGCTATCGACCCCCTTTGCTACACAGCCACGAGGCAGTGCGCGTTTCTCGGGCATTTGCGTGACGGGCCGTAAATCTATTGTAACATAGACAGGCGGCTTTGTCACCATATCATTACACAAGAATTACATGTCGTTTGTTAACTTTTTGCTTTTGTGGCACAGACTTCGGTCTTTTACAGCCGCTTTTCCAGCGTTTCCGGCTGGATGGCGTACAACAGCGCGTCGTCGCGGGTGATCATGCCCTCTTTGCAGAGGCGGTAGAGATCGTTGTCCATGGCGCGCATGCCCTCGGCGGCGCCGGAAAAGATGACGTTGTCGAGCTGATGCACCTTGCCCTCGCGGATCATGTTGCGCACGGCGCGGTTGACGCGCATCACCTCGAACGCCGGCACGCGGCCGCCGTGCGCGCAGGGCAGAAGCTGCTGGGAGACCACGGCCTGCAGCACCATGGAGAGCTGCACGCGCACCTGCTGCTGCTGCTCGGCGGGGAAGACGTCGATGAGGCGGTCGATGGTCTTGGCCGCGCCCACGGTGTGCAGCGTGGAAAAGAGCAGATGGCCCGTTTCCGCGGCGGTCAGGGCGGTGGAAATGGTCTCGTAATCGCGCATCTCGCCCAGGAGGATGACGTCCGGCGCCTGGCGCAGGGAGGCGCGCAGGGCGGTCTGGAACGTTTCGGTATCGTGGGCGACCTCGCGCTGGGAGACGATGCTCTCGCGGTGCGGATAGAGGAATTCTATGGGGTCCTCGATGGTGATGATATGCTCCGAGCGCGTGCGGTCGATGCGGTCGATGAGGCAGGCGAGCGTGGTGCTCTTGCCGCTGCCGGCGCTGCCGGTGACCAGTACAAGGCCGCGGCGCATGTCCGCCAAGGACATGACCTCCGGCGGGATGTGCAGCGTGGACGCATCCGGCAGGCCGAAGGGCACGACGCGCAAGACCGCCGCCAGCGTGCCGCGCTGCCGGTAGGCGTTGCAGCGAAACCGACTGACGTCGGCAAGGGAAAAGGAAAAATCGTCGTCGCCCGTGCGCTCCAGAGAGGCGCTTTCGCGCGTACCGGCGATGCGGTAGATCTCGGCGATCATGCGCGCGGTGTCGGCGGGAAGCATGCGCTCGCGGGTCAGCGGCAGCATCTTGCCGTCGCACTTGACCGTGACCGGCGCGCCAGGGAGAATGAACAGATCCGAGGCATGCAGGGAAAGCGCGCGCTTGAGCAGCTCCACGAGCGCGGCTTCATCCCCCATCTCCGCAATGGAGACCGGCGTCAGGCGATCAGCGTCCATCCCGCATCCTCCTCAAAAGTGATCGCGTCGTTCGCTTCCAGCCAGCGGGCGGAGACAGCATAGCGATCTGCCTCCGTCAGAGGCAAAAGCTCCACTTCCGCGCAGAAGAAGCGCGTTTCCCCCACGGGGGCGCGATAGGCGAGCGTCTCCCCCACCCGCACGCCAAACTGGTCAAAGACGAGCTGGGCGTAGTCGTCGCCATTTCCGCCGGCAGCGGCGCGCAAATTTACTAGAATTTGGTCTGTTTCTTGCAACCAGAGACTAAAGTCTGTTTGTGCGGCATAGTATTCCTCCGCGGCAACGGCGGTGCGCTCGCTCATCTCCATATCGCTGCGGGAGCTGAAGAGAGAGAGCACGCCGAGCATGGTCATCACCAGCACCACAAGGATCATCAGGATCGTGGAGGCGCCGGGGCCGATCCTTCCCGAGCTTCTCATGGTGCGCTCCTTTCCGGGCGGTAGCAGGCCGTCTGCATCTCTGTCACCATCTTTTCATCGCTGGACACGGTGACCGTGCATGTCTCTAACGCTCCCGCATCGCCGACTTCAGTCTGTATATTGCAGGTCACCACGTAGCGCTCGCCATCGAGGGCGTATTCCTCGCGCTCAGGCAGCGTTTCTCCCGCGGTAAAGCGCTCCAAAGCGTCTTGCGCGAGGATCGCGGCGCGGGTAAGGGCGGCGCTTTCGCGGCTGATGTTGTTGGAGGCGGCGAAAAGGCGCAGGAGCGTCATCGCGGAGAGCGCCAAAAACAGCGCCACGATGACCAGCTCGCAGAGCATGGCCTTGGTGCGACCGCTTTCCCGCATAGCTCTCCCCTCCTATTCCCACAGCGCCACATGCGCCGTATAGTCCTCGCCGCCCGCGCGCACCGTCAGGCGCAGCGCGCTTTCCTCCATTTGCGCGGAAAAGCCGTCCAGCGCGGCGATGGGCTGCCCCTCCTCGGGGGCAAAGTCGATATCCGCGGCGGCGAACACCTCATAGAGCGCGCCTTCGTGGGCGTAGATGCGCGTTTCATAGTCCGCGCCGCCGATCTCCTCGCTGAGGACGAGCATATCATTACCGACTTCAGTCTTTTCAAGTGTCGTACTGCCGGTATTGGCGCGCAGTTTGCCGGTGATATAGGCCATGGCTGTGCGCGCCTCATGGTTGACCTCGGCGCGCCCGACCACCGAGCGGTAGACGCCCGCGCCCAGCACCACCGTGAGAAGCGCCATCAGCGCGAAGACGGCCACCGTGAGAAAGAGGCTCAGGCCGCTGGCGGCGCGCAATCCAAAGCGGCGTTCGTTCATGCGCCCGCCCCCTCTCCTCGCTGCACGACGCGCACAGACGGCAGCACGTTGTCGGCAAAGCTGGAGAAGAACACCGCGTAGTGTTCCTCATCGACGTCCACGCCATAATTTTCCTTGAGATAGGCAAGCGAGGAGGGATAGCGCCCCTCCACCGCGTAGCAGGTCACCAGCGCGCGGGTGATGGCGTCTTCCAGCAGCGCGCGCTGCTCCTGCGCCGCCTGGCGCGCATTGAAGCTGGCCGCGCCGTAAAACGCGCCCACCATCAGCGCCATCACGCACAGGGCGATCAGCCAACCGCGTCTTTTCATGGGGTCCTCCCTTAGAGCATCGAGGAGAGTATGCCGGCCAGCGGCAGCATCACCGAAAGCAGGATCGCGCCGGCGACGATGGCCAGCAGCGTCACCAGCAAAGGCTCGATGAGCGCCTCGGCGTTGGAGACTTCTCGGTCAAAGCGTTCGTGGTAAATATCCGCCAGGCGGGAAAGCACGTTGTCCACCTGTCCGGCGGCGGCGCCGGCGCGCAGCATGCGTGCGTGCAGGGAATCGAATACCCCCGCCTCGCCCACGGCGTCGCTGAACGCCTTGCCCTCGGAAACGGCCTTTTGCACGCTGGCGACCTTTTCGCGCATCGCGCCGGAGCCGGAGAGCTCTTCCACCAGCGGCAGCGCGTCCTCGATGGGATAGCCGCTGCCGATGAGCATGGTCATGGCCGAGGCAAAGCGCTCGGCGTTGAGCGCCGTGGTCACGCGCCGCAAAACGGGCACCCAGCGGCAGAGCCCGTCGAGCACGCGCGCGCGCAGTTTCGTGCGCAAGAGCACGGCGACGATGATGGCCGCGAGGATGAGCGCGCCCACCAGCGCCATGGCGACGACGCCGATGATCATGCCGACCTGCGTGACGCCCTCGGCCGTGGCATAGAGCCCCGAACCAAGGCTGCGCAGCACCTGCGAAAACACCGGCATGACGCAAAAGACCACCACGGCGATGATCGCGCCCATCAGAAGCGTGAGCACGGCGGGATAGAGCACCGCCTGACGGAGGTTGCGGCGCACGCGCGTCTCGCGGGCGTAGGCGTCGCCCAGGGCGGAGAGCACGTCGTCCAGTTTGCCGGACTGCTCGCCCACGCGCACCATGCGCATGGCATAAGCGGGCAGCACCGGCGCGGCCTCCAGCGCCTGCGTCAGCGAGCCGGTCTGGGCAATGGCCTCCGAGAGCCTGGAAAGCGGCGCGCCCGAGCGCGTATCGCGGAAATCCTCGCACAGGGCCGTGAGGCCGTCGGCGAGGGGGATGCCGCTTTTGAGCACCATGGCTGCCTGCGAACAGAACAGGGCCGTTTCTTCGGCGCTGAGGCAGCCGGGCGTGTTTTTGGAAGGTGTCAATATACCGCCTCCTCCGTGTACTGCTTGATGTTGGTATGGGTCACGGCAGAGGTGGCGTCATAGCGCACCCATTCGCCGTCGATGTAGATATTGTTCCAAGCGTGGTAGGTGATGTCCGCATACCCCATGACCATCTGCGTAGGAACGCCCTGCGAGCGCAACAGCGCGCCCATCAGCGCGGAAAAATCGAAGCAGATGCCCATCTTCGTCTCCAACATATCGTCGATGTCCGGCACATAGCCGGACTGCTGGCCCGCGGCCACCATCATGGCGGCCATGTAGTCGTAGATATAGTTGGAGGTGACGTACTGGTAGACGGCGTTCACCTTTTCCTGGTCGGTGTCAAGGCCGGCGCACAATTCGTTGCCCAACTGGACAACGGCGCTGTCGGGCGTATACCAGGTATAGCGGTTGGGGCCGAGGAAGGGCGCGTTTTCATCGCTCATCTCCGGCCGCAGCGTGCGGGAGAGCACCTGCGAATAGCTGTTGCCCTCCACCTGCTGGTAGACGACCAGCGAGTATTCGCGGTTGCCGTCCTGCAGGGGGTAGACGTCGTACTGCCCATCGCCGTCGAGGTCGTAGGTATACTGGTTCGCGCCGGTGATGCGCACTTTGAGTTTCTTGCTGCTGGACATCCTGACCATGACATAGCCCTGGTCGATGTTGCTGGCGTCCACCGTGGCGCCGCCGCTTTCATAGACCGTAGAGCCCGTGGCCTCGGGGTAGATGGCTACCGACGCGGCCACGGCCAGCAATGTGAGCAAAACGGCCATGGCCGCAGCGAACATCGCTCCGGCCTTTTCCCGCCCATGGCGCCCGCGCCCTGGCTCGCTCCGCATGCAGCTTTCCCGATCCTTTCCGCTCCAGTCTTTTCCCTCGGCTGGCGGGCTTAGGTTACATTGTAACCCAAGTCTCTTTACATCCTTATTTTAGCAACTTGACCATCAGAAGTCAACGCCCATCGTAACAATTTCAAAAAATTGCCATACGCGATACCATATGTAGAAAAGTCTTCAAAGTTGCGCGGCGCAAGCGCGGGCTTTGCCGTTTCCAGAACAAACGCGGCATGGGGCGGCGCTCGCCTTCCCCATGCCGTTTGATCGTGTCAGCTCAATTCGAACATGCCGTGGTAGAGTTGATAGTACATGCCCTTTTGTTTGAGCAGATCCTCGTGGTCGCCGCGCTCGACGATGCGGCCATGATCGAGCACCATAATGGCGTCGGCATTGCGCACGGTCGAGAGGCGGTGGGCGATGACGAAGACCGTGCGCCCTTCCATGAGGCCATCCATGCCCTTTTCGATCAGCGCCTCCGTGCGCGTGTCGATGGAAGAGGTCGCCTCGTCGAGGATGAGCACGGGCGGATCTTCCACGGCGGCACGGGCGATGGCCAATAGCTGCCGCTGCCCCTGCGAGAGGCTGGCGCCGTCGGAGGTGACCATGGTATCGTAGCCCTTGGGCAGGCGGCGGATGAAAGAATCGGCGTTGGCGATGCGCGCGGCGCGCTCGACCTCCTCCTGGGTGGCGTCCAACTTGCCAAAGCGGATGTTATCGGCGATGGTGCCGCTGAAGAGGTGCGTGTCCTGCAAAACGATGCCCAGCGAGCGGCGCAGGTCGTCCTTGCGGATGTCGCGCACGTCGATGCCATCGTAGACGACGCGGCCCTTCTGCACATCGTAGAAGCGGTTGATGAGGTTGGTGATGGTGGTCTTGCCCGCGCCGGTGGAGCCGACGAAGGCAATCTTCTGACCGGGCTTGGCGTAAAGGGAGACGTCGTGGAGGATGGTCCGGCCCTCCTCATAGCCGAAATCGACATTTTCAAAGCGCACATCGCCGCGCAGGGGCGTGCGCGTGCCGTCCTCTCGCAGCCAATCCCAGCCCTTGCCGTCCTCCGCGCGCGCGAGGCGCACCTTGCCCTCGTCCACCTCCGGAGGCTGGCTCATGGCCTGAAAGACGCGCTCCGCGCCGGCCAGCGCCGCCAGCAGGAAGTTCGACTGGGCGGTGAACTGGTTGATGGGCATGGACGCCTGGCGCACGAACACCAGATAGCTGGCCAGGCTGCCCACGTCCGCCAATCCCCGCAGGGCGAGCAGTCCGCCAAAGACGGCGACGATGGCGTAGTTGATGTAGGAGATGGTGACCACGGCGGGCACCATGGTGGCGGCGTAGCTCTGCGCGCCTTCGCCGGCCGCGCGCAGGGCTTCGTTGCGAGCGCGGAATTTTTCCAGGTTCTCCTCCTCGTGGTTGAACACCTTGACGACCTTCTGCCCGCTGACCATTTCCTCGATGTAGCCGTTCAGCTCGCCCAGATACTGCTGCTGATGGCTGTAATGCGCCTTGCTGCGCCGGCCGCTGTAACGGATGTAGAGGAACATGGCCAGATAACCCAGCACCACGAACAGCGACAGACGCCAGTTGAGGATGAAGAGGATCAGCAGCGTGCCCGTCATCTGGATAAAGCTCTGGATGAGCATGGTGAAGCTGTTGTTGAGGGCGTCGGAGATGGTGTCCACATCGCCGGTGAAATAGCTCATGATGTCGCCGTGCCTGCGGGTGTCGAAAAAGCGCAGGGGCAGCGTTTGCAGGTGGGCAAAGAGGTCGCGGCGGATGTCGTAGAGCACTTTCTGCGCCGCCTTGACCATCGTCTGCGTGTAGCCCAAGGAACTGAGCGCGCCTACCGCGTAGATGCAGGCGGTGATGACGACGCCGCGGATGAGCGCGTCCAGGTCGCCGTCGACCAGATCGTTGACCACGGGGCGGATCATATACGTCCCCAGCAGGTTGGCAAGCGCGCTGAAGGTCACCAGCACGGCCACCAGCAGCAACAGCAGCTTGTGGCGGCCCATGTAATCAAGCAGTTTGCCCACAGTGTAGCGCAGATCCTTGGGCCGGGCGTTGTTATACTGCCGCGCCATTGACCATCCCTCCCTTCATCTGCGAAGCGTAGATCTCCTGATAGATGGGATCTGTGGCCAGCAGTTCCGCATGCGTGCCGGCGGCGTGGACGCGGCCATCCTCCAGGATGTAGATGCGGTCGGCCTCCATCACCGAGGTGACGCGCTGGGCGATAATGATCTTGGTGACATTCGGTATTCGGGAAAGCGCGGCGCGGATGCGGCCCTCGGTGGCGGTGTCCACGGCGCTGGTGGAGTCGTCGAAGATCAGCACCTTGGGGCGCTTGAGCAGCGTGCGGGCGATGCAAAGGCGCTGCTTCTGCCCGCCGGAGACGTTGACGCCGCCCTGACCCAGATCCGTATCCAGCCCCTTGGGCATATTTTTGAGAAAATCGTCGGCGCAGGCGGCGCGGCAGGCCGCCCAGAGGGTCTCGTCGTCGGCGTCCGCGTCGCCCCAGCGCAGGTTGTCGCGCACGGTGCCGGAAAAGAGCACGTTTTTCTGCAAAACGATGCCCACGGCGTCGCGCAGAGCGCGCAGGTCATATTCGCGCACATCGTGGCCGCCGACGCGCACGGAGCCCTCCGTCGCCTCGTACAGCCGGGGGATGAGCTGCACGAGCGTGCTCTTGGCCGAACCCGTGCCGCCGAGGATGCCCACCGTCCGCCCGGCGGGGATATGCAGCGTCACGCCGGAAAGGGCGTATTCCTGCGCGTCCTCGTGGTACTTGAACGAGACGTTTTCAAAATCGACGCTGCCGTCCGGCACTTCCTCGACGGCGTCTTCCGGCGAAGTGAAGGCGATCTTCTCATCGAGCACCTCGCTGACGCGCACGGCGCTGGCCAGGGAACGGGTCAGGAGCAGAAAGACGTTGGAGAGCATCATCAGGGAATTCATCACCTGCAGCACGTAGCTCAAAAAGCCGGTCAGCTCGCCCACCTGCAGCGATCCGGAAAGGATCATGTTGCCGCCGAACCACATGATGAGCACCACGCAGGCGTACATGCAGACCTGGAAAGCGGGCAGGTTGAAGGTGGCGTAGTGGAAGGTCTTTTGCGTGGTCTGCATCAGGCGGGCGTTGACCATCTCAAACTTCTCTTCCTCATACTCGCCGCGCACGAAGGCTTTGACGGCGCGAATGGCGGTGAGCCCTTCCTGCACGACGTTGTTGAGCGCGTCCACGGCGCGTTGCAGGATGCCATACATGGGCGCGACTTTATGCAGGATCAGTCCCAGCGCCAGAGCAAGGATGGGGGCGCAGACGAAAAACACCACCGCCAGCTCCGGATTCATGGAAAAGGAGAGGCCGATGCCCATCAGCAGCATCACGGGGCTGCGCACCAGCGGGCGCAGGCCGCCGTTGACGGCGTTTTGCAAAACGGTCACGTCCGTGGTCATGCGGGTGATGAGCGAGGACGTGGCAAAGTGGTCGATATTGGAAAAGGCGTATTGCTGCACGCGGGCAAATTCCGCCTCGCGTATGCGCGCGCCCCAGCCGTAGGCGGCGCGGGCAGCGAAACGCGCGTAGAGCAGGCCGCATATCAGCGAAAGAATGGCGCATACGCCCATCTGTCCGCCCTTATATAATATGAAGGGAATGTCTCGCTGCGTGATGCCGCCATCAATGAGTTGGGCCATGAGCACGGGGATGATGAGCTCAAAAACCGTTTCAATAAAGACCAACGCCATGCCGATGAACATGTCGCGGCGATAGGGGCCGAGATAGCCAAACAGTCGCTTCAGGTCTCGCACGGGTGCTCCTCCTTCCAACCGACGTAGTTCTGGCGGGCGCGGGTCAAATAGGCGCTGAATGCTTCCCGCTCTTCCGGGGAAAACCCGCGCAGCATGATCTCCTCTACCTGGGCGCGCTTGGCCAGCCAAGCCCGCGCCGCTTCCAGACCTCGGTCTGTTGTTGACAGGAGATTGCGACGGCGGTCTTTCCCATCCGCGGCGACGGTGATGAATCCGCCCTTTTCCAGCGATTCCACCATGCGCGAGATCGCCGCGGGATCGACCTCGAAGTAGTCCGCCAACTCGCGCTGGCGGCAAGGGCCGTGCTCCGCGAGGTAGGCGATGAGCTTGGGCTGCCCGGCGCCGAGCCCCAGCGTGCGCATATAGGGACGAAGGATGTTGCGCTGCGCGTGAAAGGCGCGGTAGAGCAACATGTGCATCGTTTCCTGCATGTTGTGCCTCCTTTGCCGCGTTTTGCGTTGATATATCAACCATTGACATGTCAATTATAATAAAACGATGACATTTGTCAAGGCCGCGCGCTCGCTTCGCGGAAAAATAACGCTCGCACGGTGCATTTTGCGCGTTTCTCCGCCAAAATGCCGTTGCGAAGCCCGGTTTTCGTGGTATAATGAAGCCGAAGAAAGCACAAGGAGGAACGTACCATGGATAATTGCTGCTATATCATCGGCATCCGCGTCAATCATCGAGTAGCGAACGCGGTCGGTTTGCAGGAGCTGTTGACCAAATTCGGCTGCAACATCAAGCTGCGCGTCGGCTTGCACGAGACCAGCGAGAAGTTCTGCGCGGACGACGGCGTCATCATGCTGCAGGTGTGCGGCGAAAAAGCCGATCTGGAAGCGATGCTCGCGGCCCTCAACGCCGTGGAGGGCATCAAGGCCAAGATGCTCGAGCTGTAAAGGCGCGAACAACCCAAACGTGCGGTGCGCAAAAGCGTGCCGCTCGTTTTTTCTACAATAATACATACTTCATAAATGCCTCTGGGCATTTCGCCGTTTTTATATGTCGTTTCATATTTCCGTCAAATTGTTATCGCGGGAAACGCAAAAAGAATCGGGTTAAATCGCAGGAATTTGTTGACAAATCTTCATACTTATGATATATTTAGTCTGAATTCTAGCCTGAAAAGTATGGAGGGGAGTTCTGATGAGACGATCTCAAAAGATCATGAGCATGATCCTGGCTTTGCTCATGCTCCTCAGCTCTTTGCCCGTCTGGGCGGAGGGCGAGCCTATCGTCATCGTAGAATCTGTGGAAACACCGGCGCCGCAGGCGGAGAACACGCCCGCGGGCACTGCCGCGCCCAAAAACACGCCGGCCGCGTCCGAGTCAGCGACATCCGCGCCGGAACCGGCGCAAAGCGAGGCGGCCGCCCCCGAGACGATGCGCCTGGCGCAGGAGCCTTCTCAGGAGCCTTCGAAGGAACCGGCCCCGCAGCCTTCGCAGGAAGGCGGAGGCACAGACAAGGCGTCTTCTGAGCCGGCCGCGCAGCCGGGACCCTCCACGGCCCCGGCAACGAGCCCGGAAGCTTCCCAGGCGCCGGCCGAAAACGAGCAGACCGAAGTCTCTTCTTCGCACGCTCCCACTTCTCCCTCGGAGGAAACGGAGACGGCGCAGGAGGGCGACGGGGAAACGCCCGCGACCGAAGCGCCGTCTTCCGACGCATCGGCCGAGCCGTCTGTGGAGCCGTCTGAAGCGCCCGCCACGGAGCCGTCTGTGGAGCCCTCCGTCGAGCCTTCGATGGAGCCCTCTGCGGAACCTTCGGCGGAACCTTCGGCAGAGCCCTCGGCGGAGCCTTCAGTGGAACCCTCGGCGGAGCCTTCCGAGCGACCGGACTTGCCCGTGGGCGAGATCAGCCTGCTCTCCACTTCCGACGCGGCGCTGTACATGCGCAGCGTGGACGAGGGCGCGCCCCTGCGCATCATCCACTTGAACGTCTACAACGGCTACACTGGCGCGCTGCTGCTGGAGACCGCGCTCGTCGAGGGCGGTTCTTCCGCAACGCTGCCGGTGCTGCCCGCCAACGACGCCTACACGCACACCGGTTGGGAAAGCGTCGGCGAAGGAGATCCCCTCCCCTTCTGCTCCGCCGACACGCGCACGGTGTCCTTTGACGACCTGATCGCGTCGAACGTCCACCAGTCCACGGACAACTTCGGCACCATCATCGTCGATCTGCGCTCCACCTATACGGTGAAGAGCGACCTGCCCGTGTACCGCATCGCCTTCTACCACGCCGCCGGACAGCGCGAGGAAGACCGCATCGGTTCCACGACGCTGACCCTCAGCCCCGAGGAGCCGGACAAGGCTTACGCCCTGCCGGACGTGCTGCCCGAGGGCGCGACCTGGGCGCTGGCCAGCGGCGACGGCAAAATGACGCGCCATCTGCCGGAAGGCAAGACGACGCTGACGTATGAGGACGTGCATCGGCACTGCGTGGCCGACGGCGCCGACCCCGACAGCGTTTACATGTATATCCTCGGCGACCAGAAAGAGGGCGTCATCCTCACCTTCTACCAGAACTCCAGCGAGCAGTACTGGGCGCTGGAGGAAGTGGGCAGCGTGCGCCTCTATCAGGGCGAAGCGGCCAAGGCCATCCCCCAGCTGGAGGAACGCGAGGGGTATTCGGCCTACTGGCGCGGCGTCTACGGCGGCGCGTACCTCGACGGCGTGATGTTCGAGGCCGGCGAGACGCTGACGTATGAACAGCTCATGGAGAGCCTCGGCGCGGTGGCCACCAGCCTGCCCGTGGCGGAAGGCTCTTACAAGCGCCTGGAAGTGTGCGCCTATTACGAGCAGGACGAGTCCGCCGAAAGCGATGGGCCGCGCGTGCAGCTGCTGCTGGTCAACGGCGGACAGACCATCGGCTCTCTGACGGTCGCGCCCGGCGAAGAAAACGTGCCCCTTACCTATTCCCTGCCCGCGGGCGTCACCTGCGCGGGCTGGTCGCTCGAAGGCGGCAAGAAGTGGACGGCGGACAAGACTGCCGTCAGCTATGACGAGCTAATGGCGCTCGCCGGCAAGGACGCGCAGGACGAAGACCTCGTTGAGCTGCGCGCCGAACTGATCGTGGCCGCGGACGCGGAAAAGCCCGTCATCCTCAACGTCACCATCGCCGACATGAACGGCGAAGAGAGCTATGTGCGCCTCGCCGCCACTGGCGAGACCGTCTCCTTCCCCGTCAGCGACGTGCCGCTGGACGGCCAGAGCCTGAGCGGTTGGCGCGTGGAGTACTACGTGGGCGGCGATTACAACGCCCCCGCCAGCTCCGGCGCGCTCGTGGCGGCGGACACGGCGAGCCTTTCCTACGACGATCTTTTGCAGATGATCTCCGTGGCGGGCATCGTGCTGGATCACGGCCTGCCCACGGTGGAAGTCTATATCTCCCCGGTGTTCGAGCGCGTGACGGAGAACCGCGTGATCGAAGTTGTGCTCGACGCCAGCGCCTGGACGCGCTCCGGCGCGCGCGTGCGCGTTTACGAGGACAGCGCCGACGAATCCGTCTCCTTCTCCTCCGGCTATGAGACCTACGAAGGCTACCGCGACGACATACTCGACAACGACGCCGGCAAGGGCCTGGGCGACGACTTCTCCACCTTCTACCCCGGCTGCTCCATCGACGGCTGGTACGCCGACGGCGAGCGCGTGCTCTCCGCCGCTTACCCCGCCGCGGTCAGCTTTTCCGAGGTGGAGCCCTTCGCCGAGTTCGATGAGAGCGGCTTTGCCCGCCTGGTGCTGACCCCCTCCGTACACTTCACCGGCGACTGCACCGACTCTTCCGGCGAAACGGTGGAGACCGTCTATACCGTAAAGCTGCTGCTGCGCGACGAGGGCTATACGCAGACGATGCTTTTGAGCAAGGGCGATACCATCGAGCTGCCTGCGCCCAGCGCCGATCCCGGACTGGTCTTCGCCGGCTGGGAGTTGGCCGACGGCACGCTGTTCAAGGCCGGTTCTCTGACCTTTGACCAGTTCACCGCTTCCACGGATTCCTCGCTCATCTCCTACTCCACGCCCGTTTACGAGTTCGACAAGGATGGCGAGCCCGTCTCCGCCACCTGCGAAGCGAGCCTGGAGCTGACCGCGCTGTACACGCCTACTGCCGAGGCTCAGGAAGGCGAAAAGCGCGTGGTCGTCACCTTCTACGGCAGCTACGACAAGCTGCTGGGCCGCCGCACGCTCTCCTCGGTGACGCCGGAGACCTTCTACGCGCTCCCCGAGGCCGAGGCGCCCGCCGGCAAGGTGTTCAACGGCTGGACGCTCACCTGCGGCGACGGCAGCCTGCGCTGGTATGCCGAGCGCACGCAGTTCAGCTACAACGACGTGGCGGCCCTCTGCCCGGAGGGCGGCGAGATCACGGCGCGCGCCCTCTTTGGCGCGGAAGTGACGCTCGACCCGACGGTTTTGCGCGCCACCATCTACTACAACGACAGCCCCGTGGACGCGGACGACACGCTCTATTTGAACCAGAACACCGCCCTCGGCCTCAAGATCGGCCCGGACGAGGTCCTGGACCTGCCCGTCACCTGGACGTCGAGCAATGAGAGCGTCGCCACCGTGACCGCCACGCAGACCGGCGCCATCGTGCAGGCGCTGGGCGCTTCCGGCACGGTCACCATCACCGCGCGCGCCGGCTCTCTCGACCCGGTGAGCGTGAAGATCACCGTGGCGCTGCTGCCCACCTCCGTGTCGCTGCCGGCGGCGGCGGAAGTCGTCGTCGGTCAGACCACGCGCTTCACCGCCACCATCAGCCCCGCCGGAGCGCAGCCCAGCAGCATCCTCTGGTCTGTCGAGCCGGTGACGGGCGCTGCCAGCGTCGACGAAAGCGGCAACCTCACCGGCGAAATGGCCGGTCAGGTGCGCCTGGTCGCGCGCACGCTCAACGGGCGCACCGCCTCCTGCCTGGTGGAGATCACCAACCCCGTGCGCGCCATCGTCATCGACCCGACGAACGGCGGCAAGGCCGAGGTCTCCGAGGGCAAGAGCGACCTGACGCTGCGCGCCACTGCCTATGGCGCGGACGGCACCACCAACAACGTACAGCAGAAGTTCACCTGGCGCTCCGCCAACACGCGCTATGCCCGCGTGCAGACGAACGGCGACGGCACCTGCACCGTGACCGGCGTATCCACCGGCACGGTGAGGATCTATGCCTATGCCGCCGATGGCAGCGGCGTTTCCGGCGAGATCGCCATCCGCGTGATCGTGCCGGTGACCAGCTTCTACATCATCCCCGAAATGGCGCAGATGCTCGTGGGCGACACGCTGCAGCTCAAGCTCAACGGCACGCCCGGCGACGCCACCTACCACAGCGTCACGGACTTCACCTGGCGCAGCAGCGACGAGGACATCGTCACCGTGGACGCCGGCAAACTCACTGCCGTAGGCATCGGCAACGCCACCATCACCGCCACTTCCCACAACGGCCTTACGGAGATGTGCATCGTCTCCGTGACCGCAGCCGCCGATAAGATCGTCGTTTCCACCACGGATGGCGAAAAGGCGGAAGTCAACCTCAATTCCAGCGACCTGACGCTGCGCGCCACCGCTTACGACGCCGCGGGCGGGAGCCAGAACGTTGGCCAGACCTTCACCTGGAAGTCCGCCAACACCAACATCGCCCAGATCCGCGAAAACCTTGACGGCACCTGCACGGTGCGCGGCGCGCGCGCCGGCACCGCCAAGATCTACGCCTACGCCGCCGACGGTTCCGGGCTGCGCGGCGAGATCACCGTGACGGTGATCGTGCCGGTGACCAGCTTCTCCATCCCCGATGCGGCGCAGGTGTTCGCCGGCAAGAGCGTCACGCTCACCACCCGCGGCACGCCGGCCAACGCCACCTACCGCGCGCTGACCGACTTTACCTGGGAGACCAGCGATGATACGGTCGCCACCGTCAAAGACGGCGTGATCACCGGCGTCGACGAGGGCATCGCCATCATCACCGCCACCTCCCACAACGGCCTCACGGATTCCTGCCTGGTCACTGTCAGCATCCCCACCGACGAGGTGGAGGTCATGCTGGTCGGCACCAACAAGGCCGAGGTCAACGTCGGTTCCAGCGACCTGACCCTGCGCGCCACCGCGCTGGGCGCAAACGACACCAGCGAGAACGTGAGCCAGGACTTCACCTGGAAGTCCTCCAACACGAAGGTCGCCCAGGTGCGCAAGAACTTCGACGGCACCTGCACGGTGCGCGGCGTGAGCGCCGGCATCGTGAAGATCCAGGCCTATGTCAACGACGGCACCGGGCTGAGCGGCGAGATCACCGTGCGCGTGATCGTGCCGGTAGCCAGCTGCTGGATGACCAAGCCGAGCGCCAACCTCTTCGTCGGCGACACGCTGCTGTTGCAGGTCAACGGCACGCCCGCCAACGCCACCTACCACTCGGCGACGGACTTCACCTGGGAAAGCAGCGATGAAAGCGTCGTCACCGTCAACGAAAAGGGCGTCGTCACCGGCGTGGGCGAGGGCACGGCCGTCATCACCGCCACCTCCCACAACGGCCTGGAGGCGAAGTCCACGATCAGCGTCACCATCCCGGTGGGCCAGATCCGCCTGGAGCTGGTCGACGCCGAGCGCGCTGAAGTCGGCATCGGCACCGAGGGCCTGCGCGTGCGCGCGGTCGCCTTTGCCGAGGACGGTTCCACCGTCAATGTCTCCCAGGATGTCGACTGGCGCGTGAGCAACTCCAGCTACGCCCGCATCCGCGACAACGGCGACGGCACCGCCACCGTCACCGGCCTCAAAGCCGGCACGGTGAAGATCGCCGCCGTCGCTACCGACGGTTCCAACGTCAACGCGCAAATGACCATCAGCGTCATCGTGCCGGTCGAGACCTTCTACATTATCCCCTCGACGGCGACGCTGTTCGCCGGCCGCACGCTGGCCCTCAAGGTCAACGGCACGCCCGGCAACGCCACCTACCACACGGCGCCGGACTTTGCCTGGGAAAGCGACAATGAAAGCGTCGCCACCGTCGATGCGCGCGGCGTCGTCACCGGCGTGAGCGAAGGCGTGGCCGTCATCACCGCCACCTCCCACAACGGCATCGAGGAGACCTGCACCGTCTATGTCACCATGCCGGTGGGCAAGATCGAGCTGTCCCTCGTGGACGCGGAGAAGGCCGAAGTCGGCATCGGCGAGACGCTGCGCGTGCAGGCGGTCGCCTACGACGCCGAGGGCTCGACGGAGAACGTCGCCCAGGTGTTCAGCTGGCGCATCAGCAACTCCAACGCCCGCATCACCGAC